>CAMDAL010000043.1 GCA_945888565.1 Devosia equisanguinis
GGCGAAGGGCTGGTTGCCGACGAGTTCGCGCGCGCACCACACTGCGTGACCCAGGCCCAGCGGCTCCTGCTGGCGGGTGAAGCTGGTCCGGCCCGCCGAGGGCAGGTCCTTCTGCAACTCCTTGAGGGCCTCGGTCTTGCCGCGCGCCTCCAGCGTCTGCTCGAGCTCGAACTGGCGGTCGAAGTGATCCTCGATCACCGCCTTGTTGCGGCCGGTCACGAAGACGAAGTGCTCGATCCCCGCCTCGCGTGCCTCATCGACCGCATACTGGATCAACGGCCGGTCGACGACCGTCAGCATCTCCTTGGGCATTGCCTTGGTGGCCGGCAGGAAGCGGGTCCCAAGACCGGCGACAGGAAACACTGCGGTACGGACACGTTGCGGCACGAAAATCTCCCACGGGTGACGGCCGGTAGCTTAAGCCGTTTCTTAGCACCTGCTAACTAACCTCGACTCCATTAAAATCTAGCATCCGGGAGTCATTATGGCGGTCCTTGTTACAGGCGGCGCCGGCTATATCGGCAGCCACATGGTGCTGCGTCTGGCTGATGCGGGTGAACCCGTGGTGGTGCTCGACAACCTCACGACGGGGTTCGACTGGTCCATCGACCATCGCGCCACCTTCGTGGCGGGCAATGCCGGGGACATGGACCTGGTGGCGCGCATCATCGCCGAGCACAAGGTCGATGCCATCGTGCATTTCGCCGGCTCGATCGTGGTGCCGGAATCGGTCGCCGACCCGCTGAAGTACTACGCCAACAATACCGCGACCTCGCGCAACCTGATCGAGGCAGCGGTAAGGGGCGGGGTGAAGCACTTCATCTTCTCATCCACCTCGGCGGTCTATGGCTCGGCCGGACTTGAGCCGGTGAGCGAGGAGACGCGGCTCGCGCCGGAATCGCCCTATGGCCGCTCCAAGATGATGACGGAGATGATGCTGGCCGATGTCGCCGAGGCCCATCCGATCACCTATGGCGTGCTCCGTTATTTCAACGTGGCCGGGGCCGACCCCAAGCAGCGCAGCGGCCAGAGCGCGCCCAATGCCAGCCACCTGATCAAGGTCGCGCTGCTGGCGGCACTCGGTCGGCGCGCCGATGTTGGGATCTTCGGCACCGACTTCCCGACACCGGACGGCACCGGCGTGCGCGACTATATCCACGTCACCGACCTCGTGGAGGCGCATGCGCTGCTGCTGCAGTATCTGCGCGGCGGTGGCCGCTCGGCGACGATGAATTGCGGCTATGGGCGCGGCTACTCGGTGCGGCAGGTTATCGACACGGTGAAGGCGGTGTCGGGCGTCGATTTCAAGGTGGTCGAACAGCCACGGCGGGCGGGCGATCCGGCTTCGGTCGTGGCCAAGTCAGACCGCGTGCGGCAGGTCCTCGGCTGGCGGCCGGCCCACGACGATCTTGAAGAGATCGTCACGGCCGCAATGAGCTGGGAACGCTATTTGGCCACGCGCAACCGGTAGTGTCGATTCGTCCGCCGACCGTGCTCCATCGCTTCTCCCACAGGGGGAGCAGGCGATGCGGCATCCGCCAGGGAGTACAAAGTGCGCCACCTTGTTTTTCTCGCTTTGCTCCTCCTTGCCACCCCGGCCGTGGCCGCGCCGGTCGAATCCTTCGATGCGTTCCTCCGCAATTTCGAGGCCAGGGCCTTCTCTGCCGGTGTCACGCGCGAGACCTGGCGTGCGGCCACGACGGTGCTGACACCCGACGGCGACGTGCCGGACCTCGTCGAGACGCAGCCGGAGTTCACCACGGCTGTCTGGGACTATCTCGACAAGCGGGTCACCGCCGGGCGGATCGAGCGGGGGCAGGCGGCGATCCGCAAGAACCAGGCGCTGTTCGAGGCCGTTGGGCAGCGCACCGGGGTCGATCCCTACATTCTCGGCGCCATCTGGGGCATGGAGACCGACTACGGGGCGGTGCTGGGCAACGGCAAGCTGATCCGGCCGATCATCCGCTCGCTGGCGACGCTGGTGCACCAGCGGCGCGGCCGGTTGAAGGAAGACGAGGCGGATTTCATCGCCGCATTGCTGCTGCTGCAGCGCAACCGCATGGCGCCGGCGCAACTGGTCGGCTCATGGGCGGGGGCGATCGGCCACCTGCAGG
This sequence comes from Devosia equisanguinis, assembly GCA_945888565.1. Classification (GTDB taxonomy): domain Bacteria; phylum Pseudomonadota; class Alphaproteobacteria; order Rhizobiales; family Devosiaceae; genus Devosia_A; species Devosia_A equisanguinis_A. The sequence goes on from CAMDAL010000043.1 coordinate 2,115, forward strand.
TCAACCCGTCCAACGTGATCGCCCATGGCTCGGATGGCGATGGTGACGGGGTGGTGGACCTGCATAACTCGCTCAGCGACGCGCTGGCGACGAGCGCGAAATTCCTGCTCGACCTCGGTTACCGGCCGAGCCTCGACTGGGGTTTCGAGGTCGATGTGCCCGACGGGTTCGACTATCTGCTGGCGACGCGCGACCAGCTTCGGCCTGTCGGCTTTTTTGCCGAGCGCGGGGTGCGGCGGGTCAAGGGACGGGGGTTCACGGCGCTCGATACGCCGGTGTTCCTCTATGCGCCGGCCGGGGCGGGCGGGCCGAAATTCCTGATGACCGCCAACTACCTGGTGCTCAAGGGCTACAATTTCTCCGACAGCTATGCCCTGTCGGTGGCGCACATGACCGACCGGCTGAAGGGTGGCGGGCCGTTCGTCGCCAGTTGGCCGCGCGCGACGAAGTTTCCAAACCTCGGCCAGCGCAAGGCGATACAGGAGGCGCTGACCCGCCTCGGCCTCTACGACGGTGTGGTTGACGGGCGGATCGGCCCGGTCAGCCAGGCCGCCTATGCGCGGTTCCAGGCCAGCCGGGGCGAGGTGGCGGACGGGTTCATCACGCTGTCGAGCCATGACGAGCTTGCTGCAGCGAGCCGGTAGATTCTCCGCGAGGCGCCTTCAAAACGACCCACCCGATCGGCTAGATGATCCGCATGAAGAGCAAGTCCAACAAGTTCGTCATCTGGATCGTCGGCCTCGTCGTTGCGGCACTGGTGCTGACCGACCTGCTGCCGACCTTCGCGCAGGCGCGCGACGTGGTGTCGCCGCCGGCCATCGTGCAGGTGGACGATGGTCGCGTGCTGGTGGCGCAGGCCGAAGAGCGGCCGCGGAAGCGCCGGACGCTGATGGACATGCTGTTCGGCGACAAGGAAGAAGAAAAGGCGCCGGTGGTCGAGCAGCCGGTGGTGAAGGCCAAGCCCAAGAAGGCGGCCGACCTGCCGCCGGCCAAGCCCAAGATCGAAAAGGCCGAGGGGGCGACGCGGCTGGCGGTGTTCGGCGACTCGATGGCGACCGACGTCGCCAAGGCGCTCGACCGCTTCTATGCCGAAGATCCCAACATCGCGATCATCGACCAGAGTGTCGGCGATTCCGGCATTGTGCGGGTGGACCACTTCGACTGGCCCAAGAAGATTGGCGAGCGGATTACCGAGAACGGCTTCGACATCGCCGTCTTCATCGTCGGCATCAACGACCGGCAGAAGATGGCGCTCAACGGCCAGAGCTATGCCTCGCTGTCACCCGAATGGCTGGCCGAGTATTCGGTGCGCGTGCAGTCGATCGTGCAGCAGTTGCGATCCGCCAACAAGCCGACCATCTGGGTTGGCCTGCCGCCGATGGAAGCGCCCAAGTTCGGGCAGACGATGATCCAGATCAACGAGATCGACCGGCTCGCGGCCTTTGGCGGCGGAGCGGAGTTCCTCGATATCTTCGAGAAGTTCGCCACCGAAGAGGGCAAGTACACGCGGAACGGACCGGATCTCAACGGCAACAATGTCCGCATGCGCAAGGATGACGGCATCCACCTCTCGACCGCAGGCGCCGACAAGCTGGCTTTCTACCTCAGCCAGACGCTGCGGAACTACTATCGCGGCGGCGGCACTGTGGGCCTGGCGGTCGCCGATCCGCTGCTCGGTACCGATGCCCAGCTGATGGTCCGGCCGCCCTATCAGGGGCTGGGGCAGATGACGCTGCTCGAGGTCGCCGGCGCGGTGATCTCGCTCACCCACACGCCGAGGCGCGCCGCCGACCTCGTGACGGCGACGAGCATCGCCGCGACGGCGGAGGATGTCGATCCGGTCGGCTTCGACTCGACCCAGCTGATCTACGCGCCCGTCGGACGAGCGGACTCGTTCGGGGTCGGCGTGACGCCGGTGCCCGAGGACGCGGTTGCCGAGGCCGCGCTGCAGTAGGGCATCAAGCCATCCGCAGAGTTCGCTGAAAGCAGCAAGGTCTGGGCAAGAAAAAGGGGCGCACGGGCGCCCCTTGAGTTTTGTCAGGGCCTGCCGATCAGCGCGGCAGGTTGGTGCTGCCCATCAGGAACTCGTCCATGGCGCGGGCGCACTGGCGGCCTTCGCGGATGGCCCAGACGACCAGCGACTGGCCCCGGCGCATGTCACCGCACGAGAAGAACTTCTCGCGGCTCGTCTGGTACTTCACCGTGTCGGCCATGACGTTGGAGCGCTTGTCGGTGGCGACGCCCGCTTCCTGGATCATGCCTTCCTGCACCGGGCCGAGGAAGCCCATGGCGAGCAGCACGAGGTCGGCCTTGAGCTGGAACTCGGTGCCCGGGATCGGCTGGAACTTGCTGTCGGCGCGAGCGCAGTTGAGCGCCGTAACCTTGCCGTCCTTGCCCTCGAAGTTGAGCGAGGCGACGGCGAAGTCACGCGCCACGCCCTCTTCCTGCGAAGACGAGGTGCGCAGCTTCAGCGGGTAGTTCGGCCAGACCAGCCCCTTGTTCTCCTTTTCAGGAGGCATGGGCATGATCTCGATCTGGGTGACCGAAAGCGCACCCTGGCGGTTCGATGTGCCGATGCAGTCCGAGCCCGTGTCGCCACCGCCCACCACCACGACGTGCTTGCCCTGCGCAAGGATCGGGTTGACGTTCTGCAGCGGCTCGCCGGTGACGCGGCGGTTCTGCTGGCCAAGGAACTCCATGGCGAAGTGCACGCCATCGAGCTCGCGGCCGGGGATCGGCAGGTCGCGCGGCTTCTCGGCGCCGCCGGCCATGGCGATCGCGTCGTACTGGCTCGCCAGTTCCTCGACGGTGATGTCCTTGCCGACATGCACGCTGGTATGGAGCACCACGCCTTCGGCGATCATCTGCTCGACGCGGCGGTCGATGGTCTTCTTGTCGAGCTTGAAGTTCGGGATGCCGTAGCGCATCAGGCCGCCGATCTGCTGGGCCTTTTCATAAAGATGCACTTCATGGCCGGCGCGGGCGAGCTGCTGCGCAGCGGCCATGCCGGCCGGGCCGGAACCGACCACCGCAACCTTCTTGCCGGTCTTGTCCGGATTGACCTGCGGGGTGACCCAGCCTTCCTCGAAGCCCTTGTCGATGATCGCGCATTCGATCGACTTGATGTTCACCGGGGTGTCCGGAATGTTCAGCGTGCACGCTGCCTCGCACGGGGCGGGGCAGATGCGGCCGGTGAATTCCGGGAAGTTGTTGGTCGAGTGAAGGTTCTTCAGCGCCTTCAGCCAGTCGCCCTTGTAGACGAGGTCGTTCCAGTCCGGGATCTGGTTGTTCACCGGACAGCCGTTGTGACAGTAGGGAACGCCGCAATCCATGCAGCGCGCTGCCTGGTCACGCGTGCCCTTGTCGCCCAGCGGAAGGGTGAACTCGTTGTAGTTCTTCAGCCGCTCCTCTACCGGAAGATAGTCCCGATCGACGCGCTCGATTTCGAGGAAACCAGTGATCTTGCCCATTGTGCTTCCCCTTACTCTGCGGCCACGCGCTGGGCAGTTTCCCGCGCCTTTTCCATCTTCTGAAGTGCCTTGCGGTACTCGGTCGGCATCACCTTGCGGAACTTGGGCAGGTATTCGTCCCAGTTCGACAGGATGTGGTTGGCGCGGCTCGAGCCTGTGAAGGTCTTGTGCCGCAGGATCAGCTGGTAAAGCCGCTCCGCGTCGTGCCGCTGCAGGTCGTGCAGGATCTCGACCACGCCGGCTGTCAGCAGGTCGCCCGATTCGCCGAACTCGCGGCTGCGCAGGGCTTCTTCCTCCGGCACGGGCTCGAGCTCAACCATCGACATGTTGCAGCGGCTCTCGAAGCTCTCGTCCTCGTCGAGCACGTAGGCGATGCCGCCCGACATGCCTGCCGCGAAGTTGCGGCCGGTCTTGCCCAGCACCACCACCACGCCGCCAGTCATGTACTCGCAGCCGTGATCGCCCGTGCCCTCGACCACCGCGATGGCGCCCGAGTTGCGGACGGCGAAGCGCTCACCGGCCACGCCGCGGAAGTAGCACTCGCCGGTGATGGCACCATAGAGCGCGGTGTTGCCGATGATAATCGACTCCTCCGCCACATAGCCCCGCTTCTCCGGCGGCCGGACCACGAGGCGTGCGCCCGAGAGGCCCTTGCCGACATAGTCGTTGGCTTCACCGACGAGGTCGATCGAGATGCCCCGCGTCGCCCAGGCGCCAAAAGCCTGGCCGGCGGTGCCGGTGAGGCTAATGGCGATGGTGTCGTCGGGCAGGCCGGCATGGCCGTAACGCTTGGCCACCGCACCACCCAGCATGGCGCCCGCCGAGCGGTCGACGCTGGTGATGGTCTCGACGATCTTGACCGGGGTGCCGTGCTCGAGGGCAGGGCGGGCGTGCTCGATCAGCTTGCGGTCGAGCACCTTGTCGATCGGGTGGTTCTGGCTTTCGGTGTGGGTGATGCCCACGCCTTCGGCCGCGAACGGCTTGTGGAACAGCTTGGAGAAGTCGAGCCCCTTCGCCTTCCAGTGGGCGACGGCCTCGGTCTTGTCCAGCATCTGCATCTGGCCGACCATTTCCTCGAAGCGGGTGTAGCCCAGTTCGGCCATCAGCTCGCGCACTTCCTCGGCGACGAAGAAGAGGTAGTTGATGACGTGTTCGGGCTTGCCGGTGAAGCGCGCGCGCAGCACCGGGTCCTGCGTGGCGACACCCACCGGGCAGGTATTGAGGTGACACTTGCGCATCATGATGCAGCCAGCGGCGATCAGCGGGGCGGTCGCCATGCCGAACTCGTCGGCGCCGAGCAGGGCGCCGATCACCACGTCACGGCCGGTGCGGATGCCGCCATCGACCTGCACCGCGATACGGCTGCGCAACTTGTTGCGAACCAGCGTCTGGTGGGTTTCGGCGAGGCCCATCTCCCACGGCGATCCGGCGTGCTTGAGCGAGGTGAGCGGGCTCGCGCCCGTGCCACCTTCGAAGCCGGAAATCGTCACATGGTCGGCACGCGCCTTGGCGACGCCGGCCGCAACCGTACCCACGCCGACTTCCGACACGAGCTTCACCGACACCGCGCCTTCCGGGTTGACGTTCTTCAAATCGAAGATCAGCTGGGCCAGGTCTTCGATCGAATAGATGTCATGGTGCGGCGGCGGGCTGATGAGGCCGACGCCGGGGGTCGAGTGACGCACCCGTGCGATGGTCTCGTTGACCTTGTCGCCGGGCAACTGGCCACCCTCGCCGGGCTTGGCACCCTGCGCCATCTTGATCTGCATCATGTCGGAGTTGACCAGGTATTCCGTGGTCACGCCGAAGCGGCCCGAGGCCACCTGCTTGATGGCCGAGCGCTTGGAATCGCCGTTCGGCATGGGCACGAAGCGATCGACTTCCTCGCCGCCCTCGCCGGTGTTCGACTTGCCGCCGATCCGGTTCATGGCAATAGCGAGCGTGGTGTGCGCCTCGAGCGAGATCGAGCCATAGGACATGGCGCCGGTCGAGAACCGCTTGACGATTTCCGCCGCGGGCTCGACCTGGTCGAGCGCCACGGGCTGGCGGCCATCCTCGCCGGCTGCCTTCAGCCGGAACAGCGAGCGGATGGTGACGTACCTGTCCTCGACCTCGTTCACCTGGCGGGCGAACTCGCGATACTTGTCCTGGGCGTTGCCGCGGGCGGCGTGCTGCAGGCTGGCGACCGTCTCCGAGCGCCAGACATGCGCCTCGCCGCGCTGGCGGAAGGCATAATCGCCGCCGACATCCAACGAATCCTCATAGACCGGCGAGTTGCCGAAGGCGTCGAGGTGGCGCCGCACGGTCTCCTCGGCGATTTCCTGCAGCCCGGCGCCTTCGATGGTAGTGGCAGTGCCGGTGAAGTAGGTGTCGACGAAGTCGGTCGAGAGGCCCACCGCGTCGAAGATCTGCGCGCCGCAATACGACTGGTAGGTCGAGATGCCCATCTTGGCGGTGACCTTGAGGATGCCCTTACCGATCGCCTTGATGTAGCGGTAGATCAGCTCGTGGTCGTCCACTTCGGCCGGGAACTGGTCGCGCATGGCGAGCAGCGTCTCGAACGCCAGGTAGGGGTTGATCGCCTCGGCGCCATAGCCCGCGAGAGCGCAGAAGTGATGCACTTCACGCGCTTCGCCGGTTTCGACCACGAGGCCCACCGAGGTGCGGAGGCCCTTGCGGATCAGGTGATGGTGCACGCCGGCCGTGGCCAGCAGGGCAGGGATCGCCACCCGGTCGCGGCTCATGCCGCGGTCGGAGAGGATGATGATGTTGTCGCCCGAGTGCACGGCGAGCTCGGCATCCGAGAACAGCTGCTCGAGGGCGCGCTCCATCCCATCGGCGCCTTCCGACACCGGATAGGTGATGTCCAGCGTCTTCGAGCGGAACGGGTTGTCCTCCATGCCGCCGATGGCGCGGATCTTCTCGAGATCCTCGTTCGACAGGATCGGCTGGCGCACTTCGAGGCGCTGCCGCGAGCCCTTGCCCGACAGGTCGAGCACGTTCGGCCGCGGTCCGATGAACGAGACGAGGCTCATCACCAGCTCTTCGCGGATCGAGTCGATCGGCGGGTTCGTCACCTGCGCGAAGTTCTGCTTGAAGTAGGTGTAAAGCAGCTTCGACTTGGACGAGAGCGCCGAGATCGGCGTGTCCGTGCCCATCGAACCCGTCGCTTCCTGGCCGGTGACGGCCATGGGCGGCAGGATCAGCTTCAGGTCTTCCTGCGTGTAGCCGAAGGCCTGCTGGCGATCGAGCAGCGGGATATCCGAAGTCTTGGGCTCGAAATGCACCGAGGGCAGATCCTCGAGCACGATCTGGGTGCGCCCCAGCCACGTCTTGTACGGGTGGGCGTTGGCCAGTTCGCGCTTGATCTCCTCGTCGGAGACGATGCGGCCCTGCTTCAGGTCGATCAGCAGCATCTTGCCCGGCTGCAGGCGCCACTTGGTCTTGATCTTTTCGGCCGGGATCGGCAGCACGCCGGCCTCGGACGACATGATCACCTCGTCGTCCTCGGTGACGAAATAGCGGGCCGGACGCAGGCCGTTGCGGTCGAGCGTCGCACCGATATGGAGGCCATCCGAGAAGCACATGGCGGCCGGGCCGTCCCACGGCTCCATCAGCGCAGCGTGATACTCGTAGAAGGCGCGGCGATCCTCATCCATCAGCGGGTTGCCGGCCCAGGCCTCGGGAATGAGCATCATGGCGGCGTGCGGCATGGAGTAGCCGCCCCGCATCAGGAACTCGAGCGCGTTGTCGAAGCAGGCCGTGTCCGACTGGCCGGGATAGGAGATCGGCCAAAGCTTCTGGATGTCGGCGCCGAACAGCGGCGACGACACGGAAGCCTGGCGGGCGGCCATCCAGTTGACGTTGCCGCGCACGGTGTTGATTTCGCCGTTGTGGCAGACGAACCGGTAGGGGTGCGCCAGCCGCCAGGACGGGAAGGTGTTGGTCGAGAAGCGCTGGTGGACGAGCGCGAGGGCAGACTCGAAGTCCGCGTCGTGCAGGTCGCGATAATAAGCGCCGAGCTGGGCGGCGAGGAACATGCCCTTGTAGACCAGCGTCCGGCAGCTCATCGACACGATGTAAAAGTCGTTCGGCTTGCCCTCGAAGGCCGAGTAGATCTTGGCCGACATCACCTTGCGGATGACGTAGAGCTTGCGCTCGAACGCCTCTTCGTCGGCGATGTCGTCGCCCATGCCGATGATCACCTGGCGGTGGAACGGCTCGGTGGCGACGATCTCGGGGTCCTTGGACAGCGAGGAATTGTCGGACGGCACGTCGCGCCAGCCGATGACCGTCTGGCCCTCGTCCTCGATCACCTTGTCGACGACTCGCTGCATCTTGAGCCGCAACTCGGCGTCCTGCGGCATGAAGATCATGCCTACGGCGTACTTGCCATGCTCGGGCAGGTGGAAGCCGAGCCGCTCGCTCTCACGCGCGAAGAACTTATGCGGGATTTGCACCATGATGCCGGCGCCGTCGCCCATCAGCGGGTCGGCGCCCACGGCACCGCGATGCTCGAGGTTCTCGAGGATGGCGAGGCCGTTCTGGATGATCTTCTGGCTGGGGACGTTCTTCATGTTGACGATGAAGCCGACGCCACAGGCATCCACTTCGCGCGTCGGATCATAAAGACCCTCGGCCTGCGGGCGCATCACGCCGCGCGGCAGGTCGGTGCGGTAGCCGTCATTTTTGCGAATGGCGGTTTCCGTGACGGGATGAGACATCGTACCGTTCCGTGGGTCAGCCATTTGCAAAAATCCTCTGTTTCGCAGTCGTCTTCATGACGGGGGCGGGTGCCCCAGCCGGTTGGTTCCTTTCGACGCGCCTTCAGGCCCCAGTCGTACCTAATGTACGGCTCGAATCCGAGTGCGCAATCCTTTAGTGGGGAGCGGCTCTGCATCCAAATGGCCGCTCATTCGGGTTCGATAAGACCCCACTCCTCCGTTTCCGCTAATGACAAGCGGGCCAGCCGGATCGGCGTGTGAAACGCATCCGGGGAGACCGGCCGCTCACGAAAATTGGACAGACGTGCTGTCCTATCGAGCCTACCTTTGCATAATTCCAAACTGCGAGCAAGCGGCTCCAGCCACTTTTTTGCCGTGTTATGGCGGTGTCGCGTAGGAGATATGGCGGCTGAATAGGAAAACTGTAGGAAACATCGCCTTGCGGCGCGCGGATGTGGTCGCGTGAGACCGGTTTCATCGGCAGCCGAGAGTAGGAAATCCTCCTGACCGCTGACGCAGCCCTGAAGGTACAGGGGGCCACCACCCAACTCCTCGCGCAAGAAAGTTATCCCCGCGATTCCGGCGTGCCATATCTTGCCCTCGCTTCTCCGATGCGAGGTGCCGACGGGGCATCGCGGGGAGGTAAGGGGGCCAGGGGCAAGCCGTCGCAACTGGGGTGACTGCGGTTCCTGCATCGCTGAGCGGTGCCGTGCGCCATAAGTCTCTTCGCAATGGGCGGGGCGAAAGTCCCACCGACTACCTGGCCGGTCTACCGGCACAATAGGGACGAAGTCCCGCCCATGCCGCACCTTCGGGAGGCGGCGAACATACAAAAACCCGGGAGCCTTGGGCTCGCCGGGCTTTCGTCGTGGCCGCTCGCGCGCCGCGCTACTCCAGGTGGCTCTTCAGGAACCACAGGTCCTTGTCGAGGACGCGCGAGAACGCCGTGAAGATGTCGGCGGTGCCGGCGTCGCCGGCTTCGTCGGCGGTGTCGATGGCTTGGCGGGTCGAGGCGCTCAGGGCGGCATAGCGGTCGACAAGGGCGCTGACATGGTCTTCGACCTTGCGGATGTCGGTGGGGTAAGGCGCAAGCTGCGTGGCCGTGCCAACGGTCTGGACGGTGCCAAGTGCCACGCCATCGAGCTGTGCGACTCGTTCCGCGATGATGTCGACATGTTCGTCGATGTCGCCCCGCAACTGGTCGAGCAGTTCGTGCACGGCGATGAAGGTCGGGCCCTTGAGGTTCCAGTGGGCCTGCTTGGTTACCAGCGCCAGGTCGATCGCGTCGGCGAGGCGCGCGTTGAGCAGGTCGATCATGGCGGTCTTCGTATTGGACTTGAGCCCGATATCTACGGATTTCATCTGAACCTCTGACGCTTGAGTTGGACGCTTCAGCAACGAGCGCCATGGTCCGGAGGTTGCGCGTCCGAGGCGACGTGCGGGTGCAGGTTGCATAGACAAAGGGCGCGGGTCCTTCCGAACCCACGCCCCCATTCCGTTCTGCCCGGCCACTGACGACGCTCCGGATGACCGGGCCGTTCGTGAGCGGAAGTAGGCTTAGTTGACCGTCTGGTCCTCAATGGTCTTGGTGGTGCCGGAGATCGGGATCTGCCGGGCCTTCTTCGACTCGGGGATCTCGCGCTTCAGCTCGATGTGGAGCAGGCCGTTCTCGAGGTTGGCGCCGGCCACCTCGACGTAGTCGGCCAACTGGAAGCGGAGCTCGAAGGCCCGCTCGGCAATGCCGCGGTGCAGGAACTCGCGCTGGGCGGTCTCGGTCTCGTTGGGCTTGGCGCCCTTCACGACGAGGTTGTTCTCCTTGCTCTCGATGGCGATGTCGCCATCGGCAAAGCCGGCCACGGCAATCGAGATCCGGTAGGTGTCAGCGCCGGTCTTCTCGATGTTGTAGGGCGGGTAGGACTTCTGCTCCTGGCCGACCAGCGCATCGAGCCGGTTGAACACGCGGTCGAAGCCGACGGTGGAACGATAGAAGGGGGAAAAATCGTAGGCAGCCATGATCACATTCTCCTTTTGAGCAACGTGGCTTTGGTGCGGGTGTCCCATGTGTGCTCCCCTGCTGGGCAAGCACCACTCCCGGGTGTCCCGGTTCCCGGCAGTGCCGGCGAACAGCATTGATTTAGGGTGGGGATTTGCCCGTTCAAGGGGGCTGCCTGCGTTGCTGAACGCAAAATGAATGGGCCGCTCAAAGCGGGTTCAGGCAGCCGGTCCTATACCCGCAACTGTGCTGACTGTCTGCTGCAGGGCACACCGAATGAGCCGCCTTCACCCGCCCCCCGCAAGGCGGCCCATCACAGGAAAGCCAGTGTCTCGCATGAGGCGCTGGCTTTTCTGTTGGTCTGCCGGCTGCCCGCCCACCGACGGCGTCATTTCCGCCCGCCGGGGAATCCGGTAGGGAGTTGATCTGACGCAGCAACAGCATTCGAGTTCGTCCCGCATGAACGCCATCGTCGATCCCGCAGGACCGCAGCTTGCCGTGGTGCCGTCCAATCCGGTGCCCGAGGGGGCGCGGGTGGGGTATTTCACCACCTCGGACAAGGTGCAGTTGCGCTACGCCACCTTCCCCAAGGGGCCCGGCGCCCCGCGCGGCACGGTGTGCCTCGTGCATGGGCGGACGGAATTCATCGAGAAGTATTTCGAGACGGTGGCCGACTTCCAGTCGCGCGGCTTTGCCGTAGCGACCTTCGACTGGCGCGGGCAGGGCGGCAGCCAGCGGCTGATCGGCAACAAGCGGCTCGGCCACGTCCGCGATTTCGACGATTACTGGACTGACCTGCGGAGCTTCCACGGGAACATCCTGCTGCCCGATTGCCCCGCGCCCTACTACCTCGTCGGACACTCGATGGGCGGGCTCGCCTGCCTCTATGCCGGGGCGCGCGACCGGATGATGTTCGAGCGCATCTTCCTCTCCGCCCCGATGGTGGCGCTCGATGGCCAGCCCTTCGGCATGGCCGGGATGGCGCGCCTTGCCGGCACGCTGTCGATGCTCGGGCTCGGGCGGTTGCCGATCGCCCGCCGGGCCGACAAGCCGCAGTCGCAGCAGAGCTTTGCCGGCAACGCCGTGACCTCCGACCTCAACCGCTTCATGCGAACGGTGGAGGTGCTGAAGGCGCGCCCCGATCTCGAGATCGGCGCGCCCACCATCGGCTGGGCGGCGAGCGCCTTCAGCGCCATGGCCGGCGCCGGAACCGACCAGTTTCCGGGCGCGGTAAAGATTCCGGTGCTGATGCTGGCAGCGGCCCGCGACGAGGTCGTGTCGACCGCGGCGATCGAGACGCTGGGCCTGCGCATGCGCACCGGCCGCCACGTCATCGTCCCCGGCGCCAAGCACGAACTGTTCCAGGAAACCGACCCGATCCGCGGTCAGGTGCTGGCCGCGTTCGATGCATTCATCGGGGCGGGGATGGCTTGAGGGGCACGTTCAGCCCTTCAACATCGCCAGCGCTGCAGCGTGCAGTTCCGGCGTTGCGGCTGCCACGCAATTGCCGCCCAGTTCCGCCGGCCCGCCGTCCCAGGTGGTGACGACGCCGCCGGCATTTTCGATCAGCGGGATCAGCGGGCAGATGTCGACGTTCTTGAGCCCGGCCTCGACCACCAGGTCGATGTGGCCGGCCGCCAGCAGTGCGTAGCCGTAGCAATCGAGCCCGTAGCGGGTGGTGAGCACCGAGCGCTCGATTCGGTTCCACTCGGCCGTCAGGTCCCGCCCCTGGCGCAGGAACAGGTCGGGCGAGGTGGTGGTGAGCTTGGCCTTGCCCAGTTCCGTCACCCCGCTGGTCTTGAGCGGCAGGTGTTCGGCGCCCCGGTGATAGTGCGCTTCGCCGGGCAGGCTCATGTAAATTTCGCCGGTGAAGGGCTGTGCCATCAGTCCTGCTACCGCGCGGCCGTCCAGGGTGAGGCCGATCAGGGTGCCCCACACCGGCACGCCGGTGACGAAGGCCCGGGTGCCGTCGATGGGGTCGATGATCCAGGCGTAGGGCGCCGTGCCGGCCTTGTCGTCCATTTCCTCGCCGAGGATGGAGTGATCCGGGAATCGCTCGCCCAGCAGGTTGCGGATGACCCGCTCGGCCTCGCGATCCGCCTCGGTGACCGGGTCGAAGCCGTCGGTCCACTTGTTGTCCACGGCAATTCCCTGCCGGAAGCGGGGCAGGGTGATGGCCGCGGCGATCTCGGCGGCATCGAGCAGGGTCTGCCGGACCAGGTCGATGGAGAGGTCGCCCAGCGAGGCAGCAGGCGGTGTAGGGGTCATGCGTGGTTCCGGGGCGGTTTGCGTTTAAATTTCAATGGGCTGGTACTGCGACAACGCAGCTGTCTAGGAATAGTGGCCAAGCTGATTGATTCATTTTTGCAACAAAGGGATGACGTCACCTGTTGAATACTGGACGTGAGCTTGTGGGCCGCCGCAAATCAGTTCATCCCGGTAAGTGCATGATGGATGCGCGGCTCGAAACCTGGACCGCAACTTGGGTCTAAGTGACTGGCCACCATCGTTTCCTCCCTTGACTGGGCCGCTTCGGCGGCCCGTTTTTTTCGATAACAGCACTTCGCGTGCGCTATTCGGCCGCGAGCTTCTCGCTGGCACCGGCAGGCGGGGCGAGCAGGGCGATATCCAGCCCGACCAGCGCGATCAGGAAGCGCTCGATCAGCTGCTTCATGGCGCCGAAGCCCTCGTGTTTCTCGAGCGTGACTTCGTTCATGTAGAGATGCCGGCTGATTTCGACCTGCAGGGCGTGCACCCCGTGCTGCGGCCGGCCATAGGTGCGGGTGCAGAAGCCGCCGGCATAGGGGCGGTTGCGGGCCACGCGCAGCCCGGCGCTGGTGAACACCATCTCGGCCAGGTCGGCGAGCAGCGGCGAGCAGGTGGTGCCGTACCGATCGCCCAGCACCACGTCGGGCCCGATCCGGTCGCCCGAGCGGGCGAGGCGAGGCATCGAGTGGCAATCGATCAGCACCGCGACGCCATAGGCCGACCACGCCTCGGTCAGCAGCTTCTGCAGCGTCGCATGATAGGGCTGGTAGATGCCCTCGATCCGCATGCGCGCATCATCGAGGGTCAGCCGGTCCTTGTAGATCGGCTTGTTCTCGGCCACGACGCGGGCCAGCGTCCCCAGCCCGGCCGCGACACGCGGACTGGTGGTGTTGAACCGCTCGGAAAGCGGCTCCACGAACATCGTGGGGTCGAGTTCCCAAGGTTCGCGATTGATGTCGAGATAGGCGCGGGGGAAATGCGCCCGGATCAGCGGGGTACCCAGATGCGGGGCGCGGGCGAACAGTTCATCGACGAAGGCATCCTCGGACTGGCGGATCGACAGATGGTCGAGCCGGGTCATGCGCAGGAACCGCTCAGGGTAGTCCGCACCGGAATGACCGGAGTTGAACACCAGGGGCGCGGTCAGCCGCCGCGGCCTTACCGTCTCGAACGCCGGCCTGTCCCAGTAGTCGGACTGCACCAAATTCTCCCTCGGGTGCCGAAGCACCTATAGCCTTCAGTGTGCCGCCTGGCCGGGCGATTGTCCATAATGAGGCGGCGCGCGGAGATCACATCGACGAGGCCGAGTTCTCGGGCTGGCAAACTTGCATTAAGAGCCTGTTGCAGAATTGGGGCCTCGGCGATCGGGATCCCATTGCGGCTGGCCGTCGCTCGGTTGACGGCCTTGGGTCTGCGTGATTCCGTTTGCGTCAGTTTCCATTGAGGGATCGCCATGGCTCATTTCTTCCGCGAACCGGATCG
>CAMDAL010000044.1 GCA_945888565.1 Devosia equisanguinis
AGGTTTTTGAGGTGTTGCAGGAATGCACGGCACCCAATCATTCGCTAACCCCGTCGCGGTCAACGGCTTGTCCGTGGTTAAAAATCCAGTAAAAGCTGTATCTGGAGTTAGCTGGGAGCGCTGTGCATGGCGATTCTCGGCAGGTCGTACGAGGCAACAAGAACCATGACGTATTTCAAGAAGCTGACGCGCGGAGCCCTCCTGGCGCTCGCCATCGCTCTGGCGGCGCCGCTGAGTGGCATCGGCGACCCGCTGGTCGGGGTGGCTCATGCCCAGGAACAGCGTCTCGTCGCCTCCGTTCTCTTCGAGGGGAATAACGGCTTCTCGGATGCCCAGCTTAGCGACATGATCAATGTCACGACGCGCGGCTCCTTCTCGGATGCAAGCCTGGCGACCGACGTCGAGACGATCCGTCTCGCCTATGTCGGCAAGGGCTACACCAATGTCCGTGTGTCGCCCCGGCTGGAGCAGGCCCCCAACGGCCGCACCCGCGTCACCTTCGTGGTTGACGAAGGCGAGCGCGTCGGTATCGCTGCCATCAACTTTACCGGTAATAATTCAATCAACGGCGGCACGCTCAAGTCGGTGATCCGCACGCGCGAGACGCATCTGCTGAGCTGGCTGTTCCGCGACGATGCGTACTCCGAGGACCTGCTGCAGGTCGACCGTCAGCTCATCGAGCTGTACTATATGAACCACGGCTATCCCGATGCGTCGGTGACGTCTGCCGTTGGTGAGTTTGACAGTTCGCGCGGCGCCTACTTCGTGAACTTCACGATCAACGAAGGCGAACGCTACAAGTTTGGCGAGATCGGTGTCGAAACTTCGATCGATGGCCTCAACGCCAACGCCCTGACCGGCACGATCAAGACCAGCAAGGGCGGCATCTATTCGCTCGCGGCGCTGCAGAAGTCTCAGGAAGAGATGGCCTTCGAGGCTACGGCGCAGGGTTACGCCTTCGCTGACGTGCGTCCGCGCATCGATCGCGACATCGCCACGAGCACCTTCAACGTCACCTATCTGGTCGACCAGGGTGCTCGCATCTATGTCGAGCGGATCAACATCACCGGCAATGAAAAGACCCGTGACGCGGTCATCCGTCGTGAGCTGGACTTTGGTGAAGGCGACCCCTTCAACCGTTCGATGGTGTCGCGCGGCAAGTCCAACATCGAGAAGCTCGGCTTCTTCAAGACGGTGAGCCTCGACTTCGTCCCCGGCAGCGCTGCCGACAAGGTCGTCATCAACATCGACGTCGAAGAACAGTCGACTGGCGATTACGGTGTGACTGCCGGCTATGACTCGAGCGCTGGCCTCCTAGGCGAGATTTCGGTCACCGAGCGCAATTTCCTCGGCAAGGGTCAGTACGTCCGCGTGGCTGTCAGTGCCTCGGAGAGCGGCCAGTCATTCGACTTCTCGTTCACCGAACCTCGCTTCATGGGCCTGCGCGTCTCGTCTGGCATCGATGTGTACCATCGCATCACCAACGAGACCGACAGCAACATCTACGGGACCACTTCGACTGGCGGTCAGCTACGCTTCGGCGTTCCAATCACCAGCGATGTCCGCGGGTCGGTGTTTGTTGGTCTTGAGCAGAAGACAATTGCCGACGACGTTGCTCCGTTCTCGACGGTACTGACAGAGGATCAGTACACCAAGGCATGGGTCGGCTATTCGCTGAACTACAACACCCTCGACGACGCCAAGCACCCCACCGAAGGTATCATCGCCAGCTTCACGCAGCAGTATATCGGCGTTGATCACAGCCTTCTGAAGACCGAGGCCAAGGCTCGCTATTTCATGAACATCATGCCGGATGCCGGCATAGTTGGTAGCGTGAAGGGGCAGGCGGGCTTTATATACTCCCTCGACGGCGACGCGAGCCCACTTGAGGCCTTCCGCGGTTCCAACGGCATCGTTCGTGGTTTCCAGAGCAATGGCTTCGGTCCCAGGACATTTGCTTCTGATGGCACCAGCCTTGAGTCGTTGGGTTACACCGGCTACGTCGCGGCTTCCGCCGAAATCGAGTTCCCGATCCCGGTTCTGCCAGAGACCTACGGTGTGCGTGGTTCTGTATGGGCCGACGCGGCCCTCATCGACGGCAGCGGTGGCACAATTGCACCGAACCCGGGCAGCATCGACGAGACTTTCAAGTCTTCGTTGGGTGCATCGGTGATCTGGGACAGCCCGTTTGGCCCGCTGCGTGGCGACTTCGCTTACGTGATGAACAAGGCCACCGACGACAAGACCCAAGTCTTCTCGCTCACCCTGCAGAACCTGCTGTAAGGGTCGGGTGGCCCCTGAAGGGGCGGCCCATAGTTCGAAGCTGCGGAGCGGTTGCCCCGCGGCTTCTTTCATTGTGTAGAGACACCCATGGTCGATACGCGTTTCCATACCTCGTCCGGTCCCATTCCACTGCGCGCGCTGCTCGCATCGTTGGCGACCCCGCCACTGGTGGATGACCGGCGCCTCGGTCATTTGGTCATTTCCGGCGCCGATGAACTGGACTGCGCCGACGCCACCGAACTGGCGCTCGCTGCCCGTCCAGCCTACCGCGATGACTTGCGTGATACGGCGGCAGGGGTCGTGGTGGTACACCCAAGCCTGCGGGACTTCGTACCCCCCGATGCTCTCGCGATTGTCGATGAGCGGGCGCACGAACTTTTCGTCGATATCCTCGAGAAGCTGTATCCCGGCGGAACACGTGGGGCAGCCTTGGCGCAGTTCGATGAGGAGGGGCCGGATACCCTGATCGAGAGTGATGTCCGACTGGGCGAGAATGTAGTGATCGGGCCCAATGTCGAGATCGGGCGCAACGCCGTGATCGGCCCTAACACCGTGATCGGGCGCGGTGTCACCATCGGCCGCAACGCGGTGATCGGCGCCAACGTCACGATCGAGTATGCGCACCTTGGCAACAACGTCGTGCTGCATCCCGGCGTCCGCATCGGCGCCGAGGGGTTCGGTTGGCTGTCGCATGGGCGAGCCAATCGCAAGATTCCGCAACTCGGCCGGGTAATCGTCCAGGACAACGTCGAGATTGGCGCAAACTCCACCATCGACCGTGGAGCGCTCGGCGATACGGTGATCGGTGAGGGCACCAAGATCGACAACCTTGTGCAGATCGGCCACAACTGCCGCATCGGACGCCGCAGTCTGATAGCAGGGACTTGCGGCATCGGCGGCAGCACGACTATCGGTGACAATGTGCTGGTTGGTGGTGGCTCGGGCACGGTCGGGCACCTGACCATCGGCAATGGCAGCGTATTGTCGGCGCGGTGCCTTGTGACCAAGGACGTGCCGGCCGGGATGCATGTCGCCGGCCAACCGGCGCAAGAATTCAAGGCGTGGCAGCGCGAAATGGCGGTGCTGCGGCGTCTGAGCAAAAGGGGACGAGAGTGACGGTTACGAGTGAGGCACCGACCGCAGAGGCAAGGCAACTGACCTCGATGCAGATCGGCGACATCCTGAAGGCTCTGCCGCATCGCTATCCGTTCCTGATGATCGACCGGATCATCGAGATCGACAGCGACGACTCGGCTATCGGAATCAAGAACGTCAGCGTCAACGAGCCCATCTTCCAGGGGCATTTCCCCGGTGAGCCGGTGTTCCCGGGCGTGCTGATCATCGAGGGCATGGCGCAGACGGCGGGTGCAATCGCGATCGCGGCCGGCGCGGCAGCCGGTGTCGACCACATCGTGTACCTGCTGACCGTCGACAAGTGCAAGTTTCGCAAGCCGGCACGCCCAGGCGACCGGATCGAGTACCACATCAGGAAGATGCGCCGCCGGATGACGATGGGGTGGTACGAGGCCAGGGCCATTGTCGATGGGGTGGTGATTGCCGAGGCTGAAGTCGGTGCAATGGTGAGCCCCTCCGAAAAGTGAGCGCCACGGTTCATCCTACCGCGATCGTCGAGGACGGTGCGCGGCTCGCCGATGGCGTGAGGGTCGGCCCATTCTGCCATGTCGGTCCTGAGGTTTCCCTTGGCGCCGGTGTCGAGCTGCTGTCGCACGTTGTGGTGGCGGGCCGAACCAGCGTCGGCCCGGAAACCCGCATCTTTCCGTTCGCTTCGATCGGCCACCAGCCGCAGGACCTGAAGTACCGGGGGGAGGCGAGCAGCCTCACGATCGGAGCGCGTTGCCAGATCCGCGAGAACGTCACCGTCAACCCCGGCACCGCCGCCGGCACGATGGAGACGCGGATCGGCGATGACTGCCTGCTGATGAATTCCGCCCATGTTGCGCACGACGTCGAGGTAGGCAATCACGTCGTGATCGCCGCCTATGTCGCGGTGGCTGGGCACTGCCAGATCGGCGATCACGTCGCCTTTGGCGGCATGTGCGGCGTGCACCAGTTCGTCCGCATTGGAGCGCATGCATTCATCGGCGCGCATTCCATGATCGACGCCGACGTCATCCCGTACGGCATGGCTGTTGGCAACCGGGCGCGGTTGGCCGGGCTGAACCTAGTCGGTCTCAAGCGCCGGAAATTCGATCGCGAAGCGATCCATTCGTTGCGCGCTGCCTACCGCATGATCTTCTCGTCCGAAGGCACGCTCAAGGAGCGGGTTGACGATGCAGCGACGCTGTTCAGCGGCGAAGCCATGGTGCAGGACGTGGTGAAGTTCATCACTGCAGCCAGCGACCGGCCGATCTGCCTGCCGGTCAACGTTCCGGCCGAAGACTGATGCCTCGCAGGCTCGCGGTCGTGGCCGGAGCCGGGGCGCTGGCTCCACAGGTGGTCGAGGCCGCGCTGGCAGCCGGCGATATGGTGAGTGCGTATTGCCTCTCGCCGCTCGACCTGCCCAAGGGCATCGAGCAGCACTCAGCTTCGATTGCCGATCTGGCAGCGCTGTTCGACGAAATCCGTCGCTTTCGAGCCACGCATCTGGTCCTTGCCGGCGCTGTGACGCTGACCGATGCCGATCGGCGCCGCCTGCTGGCGGTACTGGGCGGTGCCGGACAGCCGACCGGCGATGCGGCGCTCTCGCAAATCGCCGTGCGGTTGCAGGAACTGACTGGTGCGGCGCTGATCGGCCCGCATCAGATAGCACCCGACCTGCTTGCCGGGGCAGGGCATCTTGCTGGTCCCGCTGCCAATGACCAGCAACTCGCAGCAGGTCGACTGGCCCTGGTGGCAGCGCGCCAGACCGGCGCGATGGACCTCGGCCAGGCCGCGGTGGTGGCTGGAGCTCGTGTCGTTGCGGTGGAGGACGTTGCGGGCACTGATGAACTGTTGTCGCGAGTTGGGCGCCATCGTGCTGCCGGGCTGATTGGGGGCGGCGCGGAGACGCCAATCGTCCTTGGGAAAGCTTGTAAACCGCAGCAACCACTCTTCGTCGATCTCCCTGCTATTGGCCCGGGGACGATAGCCGGCGCAGCGGCGGCGGGGATAAGTCTGGTTGCCGTCGAGGCCGGGAAGACGTTGCTGCTGGAGCGGCAAAGGCTGTTCGCCGACGCAGATAGCCTCGACATCGCCATTGTCGGGCTTGTTATCGATGGCTGAGTCCCTGCGGCTGTTCGTGTTGGCCGGGGAGGCCTCCGGGGACCGGATCGGCGCGGACCTGGTCCGGCGACTGCGTACCCGGACGGGCGTCGAAGCGACCGGCGTCGGCGGCGCCGATCTGGCGGCAGAGGGGCTGCAGAGCCTTTTCCCAATGTCCGATCTGTCGGTGATGGGGTGGTCCGATGTGCTGGTTCGCCTACCGCTCCTCCTCTGGCGCGCCCGGCAGGTGGCTGATGCGATCATTCGTGGCAGGCCGGATGTCGTGGTGCTGATCGACTCGCAGGTGTTCACCCGCGTGGTTGCCGAGCGGGTCCGGAAGGCCGGATCGAAGGTACCGATGCTGCTCTACGTTGCGCCCGCCGTTTGGGTCTGGGCGCCGGAGCGCGCGGCAAAGCTGACGCCGCTGTTCGACGAGGTGCTGGCCGTCCTGCCCTTCGAGCCAGGAGTGATGGCGAAACTCGGTGGTCCACCGACCAACTATGTCGGGCATCCTGCTCTGGGCCGATCCACGATGCGAGAGGCGCAGCCGGAGAGCGGGCCGTTCCTGCTGCTGCCTGGCAGCCGGGCCGGCGAGTTGAAGCGACACATGGGACTGATGCGGGCTGCGGTCGATGCGCTGCGTGAGCATCCCCAGGTGAGCGGCTTTGTGCTCCCGACACTCGGCCATTTGCACGAGCGGCTGGTAGCGGAGGTGTCCGCATGGGCCGCGCCCGTCGAGGTCGTTACCGGCCCGGCGCGGGACGCGGCGTTCAGCGAGGCGGTTGGCGCCTTTGCGGTGAGCGGCACGGTGACGCTCGAACTCGCGATGGCGGGTGTGCCGATAGTTGTCACCTATGTAGGTGACCGGGGGCAGGCGAAGCGCTACGCAAAGCAGGAGAAGCCGCCGATGGTGGGGCTGCCGAACATTGTAGCGGGCCGTGAAGTCGTGCCGGAACTGCTGTTTCCGGGCGAGATCGACTTCGCCCGCGTGGCACCGATACTCTGCAGCCTGCTCGATGACGACGTTGCCATCGCGACGCAGCTCGCGGCTTTCCGCGAGATCCGGGCCTTGATGCAGAAAGGGGCGCCGGAGGCGCCCCTGGTCGATCCCGCCGAGCGGGTTCTTGCGCTAGCGGCTCAGCCGCGGCCGCTGATCGGCTCGTAGTCGCGAACCGGCGAGCCCTGGTAGAGCTGGCGCGGCCGGCCGATCTTCTTCTGCGGGTCGCCGATCATTTCTTTCCACTGCGCGATCCAGCCGACGGTGCGGCTGAGTGCGAAGATGGCGGTGAACATCGAGGTCGGGAAGCCGATCGCGTCGAGGATGATGCCGGAGTAGAAATCGACGTTCGGGTAGAGCTTGCGATCGATGAAATACTGGTCGGAGAGCGCGATGCGCTCGAGTTCCCTGGCGACCTGCAGGGTGGGCGACAGGTTGTCGGCGCCGAGCTGTGCGAGCACGTCGTTGGCGGCCTGCTGCATCACTTTGGCGCGCGGATCATAGTTCTTGTAGACGCGGTGGCCAAAGCCCATCAGGCGGACGCCGGAGGTCTTGTCCTTGGCCTTGGCAATGAACTCGGGGATGCGATCGACCGTGCCGATTTCCTTGAGCATGTTGAGCGCCGCCTCGTTGGCACCGCCATGCGCCGGGCCCCAGAGGCAGGCTACGCCGGCAGCGATACAGGCGAACGGATTGGCGTCCGACGAGCCGGCGAGCCGCACCGTCGAGGTGGAGGCGTTCTGCTCGTGGTCGGCATGGAGCGTAAAGATCAGGTCCATCGCACGGGCGACGACCGGGTTCACGACAAAATCCTCGGCCGGAACCGAGAAACACATGCGTAGGAAGTTTGAAGCGTAGTCGAGGTCGTTGCGCGGGTACACGAAGGGCTGGCCCACCGAATACTTGTAGGCCATCGCGACGATGGTCGGCACCTTGGCGATCATGCGGATGGAGGCGATCTCGCGCTGCATCGGATCGTTGATGTCGGTGGAGTCGTGGTAGAACGCCGCCATGGCGCCGATGACGCCGCAGACGATGGCCATCGGGTGTGCATCGCGACGGAAGCCGCGATAGAAGTAGTGCATCTGCTCGTGCACCATCGTGTGCTTGGTCACACGATCCGAGAAATCGGCCAGCTGCGCCTTGTTCGGCAGCTCGCCGTAGAGCAGCAGGTAGCAGACCTCGAGGTAGTTCGACTTCTCTGCCAGCTGCTCGATGGGGTAGCCGCGGTACATCAACTCGCCCTTGTCGCCGTCGATATAGGTGATCGAGCTGTCGGTGGCGGCGGTCGAGGTAAAGCCGGGATCGTAGGTAAACATGCCCGTCTTGGCGTAGAGCGATCTGATGTCGATGACATCGGGACCGACGGAGCCAGAGAGCACCGGGAACTCGAAAGTCTGGTCCCCGATGGTGAGTTTGGCGACGGTGTCGGTCATTAGGCTCTCCTTTGTGGCCGCAGGCCCGCAGCAAGGTGGCGAGCCGGCCAGATCGTCAAAAAAAGGGCACGTGCGTTTGGCGTAACGTATCTATCCCGGGTCTGCAACAGGTGGGTGAATACCCCTGACCTAATTGGGTTTCCTGATGTTTATGCGCTCGCCTGATCCTCAAGCCGCGCCAGCGTTTCGTCACGGCCGATAAGGACCATCACCTCGAATATCCCGGGCGATATCGTGCGCCCGGTCAGGGCGGCGCGCAAGGGTTGCGCCACCTTGCCGAGCTTCAACCCGCGGGTCTCGGCGAAGCTCCTGGCGGCAGCGTCGATCGCTGGAACGGTCCATTCGTTGAGCGTGCGCAACACCTCGGCGAAGGCACCGACATTGACGCGTGCCTCCGGCGTCAGTTGTTCGCTGGCTGCCTCATCGATCGCCAGCGGGCGCACGGCGTAGATGAACTGCGCCAGGTCGATGAGCTCAAGCACCGTCTTGGCGCGCGGCTGCAGCTCGGGCAGGGCGCTGAGCGCCGTTTCGCGGTTGGCCCGAAGGCCTTCGACATCGGTCACCCGGCCGACTTCCAGCGCCGTCTCGAGCATGACCTCGTAGAGCCGCTCCGGCGTCGCCTCACGGATGTAGTGGCCGTTGATGTTCTCGAGCTTGACGAAATCGAAGCGTGCCGCGCCCTTGTTGAGGGCGTCGAGGCTGAACCACTCGACCATCTGGTCGGTGGAGAAGAGCTCGTCGTCGCCGTGACTCCAGCCGAGGCGGGCGAGGTAGTTCCGCAGCGCCTCGGGCAGGTAGCCCATCTGCCGGTAGGCCTCGACGCCCAGCGCGCCGTGGCGCTTGGAAAGCTTCGCTCCGTCCGGTCCGTGGATCAGCGGGATGTGGCTCATCTCCGGCACGAACCAGCCCATGGCGTTATAGATGACGATCTGGCGGGCAGCGTTGGTCAGGTGGTCGTCGCCGCGGATGATGTGGGTGACGCCCATATCGTGGTCATCGACCACGACGGCCAGCATGTAGGTCGGCGTGCCATCGGAGCGGAGGATGATGAAGTCATCGAGGTTCTCGGCCTTGAACACGACCTCGCCCTGCACATGGTCGTGCACCCGGATTTCGCCTGATGGCGGCGACTTGATGCGGATGACGGGGGCGACGCCGGCCGGAGCTTCCGACGGATCGCGGTCGCGCCAGTAGCCGTTGTAGCGCGGTGGCAGGCCGTTGGCGCGCGCACTCTCCCGCATCTCGGCCAGTTCTTCGGGCGAGCAGTAGCAGTGGTAGGCCTGCCCCTTGGCGAGCAGTTCGTTGGCGATTTCGGCGTGCCGCTTGGCGCGCGAGAACTGCATGAACGGCTCGCCGTCCCAGTCGAGGCCAAGCCACTTCAGTCCATCGAAGATGGCTTGTACGGCGCCGTCCGTCGAGCGTTCGCGATCGGTGTCCTCGATGCGCAGCAGCATCTTGCCGCCGGTATTGCGCGCAAAGGCCCAGTTGAACAGGGCAGTACGCGCACCGCCGATATGCAGGTAGCCGGTGGGCGAGGGGGCGAAGCGGGTGACGACGGGTGTAGCCATGGACCTTCGTGAAACTCCGTGTTGCGCGGGTGTGTAAGCGCGCGCAGGCCTGAGCGCAAGCGGCCCGCTGGTGACGAAGCCGGTGGCCGGTGTAGCATGCCTTCGGCTCGGGGGAACAAGTGGCGCAGCAAGGGGAGATTGCACTCGCCGATCGTGAGCGCCTGCCTGCACCCGCGGCGGCGAAGCAGGCCCTGCCGGCCGCGTGGCAGCCGCCTCGCGCGCATGGCTGGCTGGACGGGGTGGGGGCCGCATTCACCGAGGCGTTTGAGCATCGTCGGGCCTTCCTGCTGCTGCCCTATGCAATGATCGCCGGGCTCGTCGTGGCCTTCACCTGGCCTGCCGATCCGTCGCCGGTGCTGCTCATGGCCGGCGGTCTCGCGACCGTAGCCGGGCTGGTTACGAGCCGCAACGCGGCGGGCTGGAACAGGGCCGCAGGGCTCGCAGCGGCCTTCTGGATCGGTTTCTCGCTGCTGAGCATCCACGGGGCGCTGGTCGGCACCCAGATGCTGGCGCGCCCCGCCTACGGCACCTACGAGGCTCGCATCGATGAAGTGCTGACCGCGAATGCCGACGGCGTCCGGGCCATCGTCTCCGGGATCGTCGCACTCGATGGGGCACGAGCGCTGCCGGTGCGGCGGGCCCGGCTGGTGATCGACGGGATACCGGACCTGGCGCCCGGCGACACGATCCGCTCTCGGGTGCGCTTCTACCCGGTGCCGGGGCCAGTGGTGCCAAACGGCTTCGACACGCTGTTTCATGCCCACTTCGACGGCATCGGCGCCTATGGCAACACGATCGGGACAGCCGAGCGGATCGCGAGCGGCGACGCGGCGGCCCCCGAACGGATCGTCGATGCCATCCGCCGATCGATCGCAGCGAAAGTCGATGCGGTGCTGCCACAGCCATCGGCCGGGGTAGCGAGGGCGCTGATTACCGGCGATCAGAGCGCTGTGACGGAGGAGTCCCGCGGGATGATGGCGACTGCCGGGCTGGCGCACGTCTTGTCCGTGTCGGGCCTGCACCTGACGCTGGTGGCGATGCTGGTGATGGCGACGCTGCGCGGCGGGCTGGCGCTGGCCGGCGGCCTCGACCGGTTCGTGTCGGTGAAGCGGGTCGCTGCCGTCGGCGCTATCCTTGCGGCGCTTGGCTACTTCGCCATCTCCGGCGGCAACGTCGCGGCGCAGCGCGCGACCTTGATGATCCTGCTGGTGCTGGGCGCGGTGGTGGCGGGGCGGCGGGCACTGACCATGCGGAATGTCGCGATAGCTGCGTTGCTGATCATCGTCGTCGACCCGGCGAGCGTGTTCCGCCCGAGCTTTCAGCTGAGCTTTGCCGCGGTGGTGGCGTTGATCGGTGCGTGGGAGATGTTCCGGCCCGGCGAAGGTCGCGAACGGGGCGCGGTCGGCAAGGTGGTGGCTTACTTCGGCGGTGGCGCGCTCACCAGCGTGGTGGCGGGCGCGGCCACGTTGCTGTTCTCGATCTACCATTTCTAGCAGACGGCGCCGCTGAGCGTGCTCGGCAACCTGATGTCACTGGTGCTGATCGGCTTCGTTATGATGCCGGCGGCGCTGGCTGCGACGGTGTTGATGCCGCTCGGTCTCGAGGCGCCGTTCCTGCTGGTCATGGGCTGGTCCATCGACGTGATGATCTGGGTCGCCACTATAGTGGCCGGCTGGAGCGCGGGGATAAGTGCCAGTCCGCTGCTGCTGCCGCTCGCGCTGCTGCTGGGGCTGCTGGCCCTGGCGTGGTTCACCTTCCTGACGAGTTGGCACCGGCTGGTTGCTCCGCTGCTGCTGGTACCCGCGGTATGGCTGCTGGCGCTCGACAGGCCGCCGGACGTGCTGGTTTCCGACACGACGCAGGCAATCGCCATGCGAGGGGAGCACGGACTGGCGCTGGTCGCCGGCAAGCCGGACAGTTTTGCCGTGAAGGTCTGGCGCGAGACCTACGCCGAGCCGCTGGCTCCGGCACCGCTGCTGCGCTGCGACAGCATTGGCTGCTTCGGCCACAGTGCCGCGGGGTTCAGCCTCGCGATTGCGACGGACCCGGCGGCATTTCACGAGGACTGCGGTCTCGCTGACCTGATGATCCTGCGGCGGCCAGCGCCGCAGACCTGCGCCGGGAGCCTGGTGATCGATGCCGATGCGCTCGAGCGCGGCGGCATTCACTGGCTGCGCTGGGACGAGGCCGCCGAGGCATTCGAGGTCCGGCCGGCCGTACCGCCGGGGGACCGACCTTGGCGGGTGCCGCATTGAGCTGCCGCAATCCCGCCCAGATCATGGTTGGCGGCCGTTAACCTACGGCTTGAAGAACGGCTCGGGCAGGCCCGGCACGTCGAGTTCGATGGCGAAGACGCCACCGGCCGTGGGCTGGTCGATTTCCTCCTGCGGCGTGAAACCCTCGCGGGCGGTGGTCAGGAACAGCGTCTTCATGTCCTGGCCGCCGAAGGCCGGGCAGGAGACGCGGGTGACGCCGCCGGGCACCTCGACGGTTTTGTCGAGCTTGCCATCGGGCGAGATGCGGATCGCCTTGCCGGCGCCCCAGCGGGCGTTCCAGACGAAGCCTTCGCTGTCCACCACGGAGCCATCGGCGCCGCCGGGGCCGTCCATGGTGAAGAAGTCTTCCCACTCGCCGATCGGCATGCCGGTCTCGGGATCGAGGGCGCATTTGACGATCATCTTGCCCGAGTCCGTGAAGTAGGCGGTGCGGCCATCGGGGGAAAAGCAGATCGAGTTGGGGATACGGATGCCCGAAATGATCTTGTTGAGCACGCCGTGGCGATAGTGCCAGACGCCACCTACGCCCATTTCGGCGCGGCGGCCCATTGTGCCGATCCAGAACCCGCCGGCCCGATCGACACGGCTGTCATTGGTGCGGTTGCCGGGAACGTCGGCCTCGACGGCGAGCATCGGGGTGTGGCTGTCGTCGCGGAAATCGTAGCGCATCAGCATGCCCGACTGGGTAACGGCAAGCGTGTGCTCGTCGATAACGCCGGCGGCGCTGACCGTGTCCTTGAAGGTGATGCGGTCGACGATGTGACCGTCGGAGTTGGCGCTGAGCAGCGTCTTGTTGAGGATGTCGAACCAGAACAGGCGGCCGAGCAGGGGATGCCAGAACGGGCCCTCGCCCAGTTCGCAGCGGCTGTCGACGAAGAGTTCGGCCTGGAGGTTCATCGCGGTGTTCCCTGATCGTACGCGGTGACGGCGGCTTGCGCCTTGGCGGCAACGTCGGTGGCCGACATGCCGGGCTTGTAGATGTAGGTGCCGAGCCCGAAGCCGGCGCAACCTGCGGCAAAGTACTCGGCGAAATTGTCGGGATTGGCGCCGCCCACCGCGTAGAGCGGAATCGACGGCGGCAGCACGGCCTTCATCGCCTTGATACCCTTGGGGCCGAGGATCTCGGCCGGGAAGAACTTCAGGCCAGTGGCGCCCGAACGGATGGCCGTGAAGGCATCGGTAGGGGAGAAGACGCCGGGATACGAGGTCATGCCGCGTTCGATGGTGGCGGCGATCACTTCGGCATTGGTGTCGGGCGACACGACGAAGCGGCCGCCGACTTCGGCCACACGATCGACATCGGCGCGGCTGAGCACGGTCCCGGCGCCGATCAGGGCGCGACCGTCAAAGGCTTTCGCGGCGTCGGAGATGGAGCGGAAGGCGTCGGGAGAGTTGAGCGGCACCTCGATCATGGTGATGCCGGCGGCAACGAGGGCGTCGCACACTGCCAGCGTCTCGGAGGGGGTGATGCCACGCAGGATGGCGATGATGTGGCGGTGGTCCATGTGACTATCCTTGGCGCGCGGCCTTGAGGCCGGCGAGGGTGGCGTCGGTGGCATCGACGATGCGGGACTTGGCCCCGAGCTTTGCGAGCGCTCCCTGGTAGAGGCTGCAGAGGCCGACGCTGCCGATGAGGGGGATCTCGGCGGTGCCGATCCAGTCGCGCTGCCCGCCGATTTCGGCGCCGATGAGGAGGCCCGAGAGGAAGCCGGCGCACCAGGCGGGCGAACGGCCCGAGAGCAGGGCGCCGGCGCGAACCTTGAACAGGGTGGCTGTGAGGCGCTCGGGCTTGTCGAGGCCGAGCGCGAGGCCGGCGTCGAAGCCGATATCGCGTTCCTCGCCTTCAAGTTCGCCGTTGAACGAGTGACGGAGCACGGAATGGACGCGGAGAAGCTCGAACACTTCGCCGGTCATGGAGGATGAGAACCGGCTCAGTGTCGTGCCCTCCAGCATCGCCCACTTGGAGTGGGTGCCGGGCATGATGGCGAGGCCGGAGAAGCCGGGGAGAAGGGCCGAAAGGCCGAGGAGCTGGGTCTCCTCGCCGCGCATCACGTCCTCAGCGCCCATATCGCGCTGGCAGACGCCGGGGAGGATTGTGGGGGCGAACTGCCCGCCCGGCATGTCGGGGGCGACGGCGCCACGTGACAGGGTGCGGAGGTCCGCGGGGGCGTCGAGATACGGCGCTTCGAACCAGCCCTGGCGGGCCCCGGCCATGCCGCAGATGAGGACGTCTACGGGCTCATGCACCTCGGTCAGAAGGCCGGTGAGGACGGAGGGGTACTGCTCGCGGCTGAGACGGCTCATGCCGTCGGGGGAGGAGCGGGAGAACTGGATATCGCCGGCGGCATCGATGCCCCAGGCCCGCAGGTTCGAGGTGCCCCAATCGACGGCCACCCATTCGACGGCTGATGCCAAGTTACGTCCTCCCCAGACTGTCGCTTGCGACGAGAGGACGAATGCCCGGCGACCGGTCCGCTGTCAAAAGAAAAAGGGCCGGCGGGGCGGCCGGCCCAAGTGAGGCAGAAAGCTGACGTGTCGAGTTCAGTACTTCCGGAGCAGGCCGACGAGGCGACCCTGCACCTTCACCCGATCGGGCGGGAAGATGCGGGTTTCGTAAGCCGGGTTGGCGGCCTCGAGAGCGATGGAATTGCCCTTGCGGCGCAGGCGCTTGAGGGTGGCTTCCTCGTCGTCGACGAGCGCGACCACGATCTCGCCGGTCGAGGCGGCGTCCTGCTTCTTTATGAGTACGGTATCGCCGTCGAAGATGCCGGCCTCGATCATCGAGTCACCGCGCACTTCGAGGGCGTAGTGCTCACCTGGCCCGAGCATCTCGGGCGGCACCATGATGGTGTGGCTATGGGTCTGTATCGCCTCGATCGGCGTACCCGCCGCGATGCGGCCCATCACCGGGATGGACACGACCTGCATGGCCGATACCTGGGCAGGGGAATTGGCGTTGCTGCGGCTGGGGGGCGTGGCGACGCGGCCGAGATTGCCCTCGATCACCGACGGCTCGAACCGCGTCTTGCGGCCGCCAAGCGAAGGGTTCATCGAATCGGGCAGCTTGATCACCTCCAGCGCCCGGGCCCTGTTGGGCAGGCGGCGGATGAAACCGCGTTCCTCGAGCGCCGTGATCAGGCGATGGATGCCCGACTTGGACCGCAGGTCGAGCGCGTCCTTCATTTCGTCGAAGGAAGGCGGGATGCCGGATTCCTTCATCCGCTCATGGATGAACATGAGCAATTCGTGTTGCTTGCGCGTGAGCATGTGTCACCCCATGAATAGAATCGGAACAAAGGCTGAACGATGTTCTATCCGTTCCAGTTATGTTCTGCAACACTTCGGTAAACATGCGGTTAGCAGACGTGGCGAAGCCCCCGCCGGCCTTGCGGCCTCGGGTTGATGGATAGGCGGGGACCGGCGGGGCTGAGCCCCAGGCGCGGTAGTCCGCAGTTTGAGCGAGACTTTCGCCCCGCCGGTCTATCGAGGTCGGTTTAGACGGGGATGCAAAGGGAACGGTCGCGCCAGCCATCCCGGTAGCCTGCCTGATCGTCCGGCAGAACTCGGCCTCGCTGGCGGCCGGTTGCTCAGCACCGCGGCCCGCCACGGGGCGACCCCCGTGACCCTCGATGTCCCCCGCCGTCCGTTCGTCGCGAGCGCCCGCCCTGCGGGGAGACGAGGGCAGTTTCTCATGTTCAGAAACCGCGGGGATAAGTTGGCGTGTGAACTCGGCTGAGCGGTTGAGTTTGTTGCTCCCCTCTTCCGCCTGCCGGCACCTTCTCCCGCAGGCGGGAGAAGGATTCCGTGTCGGGGGGCGTGCCAAGAAAGAGGGCGATGGTCCGGTTCACGAACCGCCGGGTGGCCCATTGAGAGGGGTCATCCCCAGTTGAGGGGAATGACCTCGACGATTTCGCCGGGCGGCGCGCCGGGGTCGTCTTCGGCCTGGACGATCAGCGCATCCGCCATCGCCAGCGAACTCGAGTGGCCGCTGTCGGTCTCGAAGATCGGCATCACCTGCAGGAAGCCGATGTCGTTGCGGCTGAGGTTGCCGCGCATGTAGTGGCGGCGCGGGCCGTTAGGGGGCAGGGCGGCGAGGGTGGGGACGCCGATGCGCGGCCATAGCGGGTCGGGATGGCCGACCAGCGCCCGCAGGACCGGCTTCAGGATCACCGTGGCGGTGACGTGCGCCGAGACGGGGTTGCCGGGCAGGCCGAACACCAGCGTCTTCCCGCGCGTGCCGAACATCAGCGGCTTGCCGGGCCGCATCCGCAGCTTCCAGAAATCGACATC
>CAMDAL010000045.1 GCA_945888565.1 Devosia equisanguinis
AAGCAGGCCTGGGGCGAGCGCTTCGGGATGACGCATTTCGTCAACCCCAAGGAGATCGAGGGCGATGTGGTGCCGCATCTCGTCAACCTGACGAAGCGTGGCGCCGACCAGATTGGCGGGGCCGACTACACGTTCGACTGCACCGGCAACACCACGGTGATGCGGCAGGCGCTCGAGGCCAGCCATCGCGGCTGGGGCAAGTCGGTGGTGATCGGCGTCGCGGCTGCGGGGCAGGAAGTTTCGACCCGGCCGTTCCAGCTGGTGACCGGGCGGACGTGGATGGGCACGGCATTCGGCGGCGCGCGCGGCCGCACCGACGTGCCGAAGATCGTCGACTGGTACATGAGCGGCAAGCTGGAGATCGACCCGATGATCACCCACACCCTCAGGCTCGAGGACATCAACAAGGGCTTCGAGCTCCTGCACCACGGCGAGAGCATCCGCAGCGTGGTGCTGTTCTAGAGGCCGAGCCGCTTGCGCAAGTCGGCTTCGGCCATGCTGCCCGGCTTGGCGCCGCTCTCGACCAACTCGTGGCCGATGGCGACGAGGCCGGCGTTGAGCGGGGTGGGGACGCCGTAGAGGCGGCCGAGGAGGACGATCTCGCCATTGAGCCAGTCGGTTTCGATGCTGCCGGCGCCGCGCTTCAGGCTTTGCACGGACGAGCCGCCGGTGCGGGTGACACCCTCGACGGCGCCCATTTCCATCAGGCCCCTGCGGCGCGGGTCGGCGTTGCCGATGGCGATGCGCTCGATGCCGGCGGCGTCGTAGACCCGGTCGGCCTCGGCCTGGATCGGCTGCATCAGTGCGCTCGAGCGGGTGCCGTGGCCGAGCGCGGCTTCGACGACGTTGCCGAGATTGTCACGCAGCTTGCCGTATTTCGAGCGCATGACGTGCTCGAGCGGGAACGCGGCGAAGCCGGCGCTGTCCATGGCGGTGGCGATCGCGGCGACATTGTCATCGAGGCCCTGCGGGTAGCGGCCGATATCGACAAGCCCGAGCTTCGGCGTGCCGTAGCAGATCACCTCGCCGGGGGTGACGTAGTCAGCGGGCAGCATCACCGTCATGCCGTAGACGTTGGGGAAGAGCCGGAGCGCGGCGCGCTCGTTGTTGACGCCGTTCTGGGCGCAAACGATAGCCTGCGTGGTGACGCCGGCGGCGCGCAGCGCTTCGAGCGCCCCGGCGGTATCCTGCCCCTTCATGGCGAGGAAGATGACGTCGTCGGGGCGAAAGGCGATGTCAGCCGGGGCGGCGACGACGGGGAAGCTCACATGGTCGGTTCCGGCAGGGCTCTTGAAGCTGAGGCCGGAGTTGCTGCGGATCGCCTCCAGCATGCGGCCACGGGCGATGCCGACCAGGTCGTGGCCGGCGCGGGCAAGCGCCGCTGCAAACGTGCCGCCGATCGCGCCGACGCCGTAGATGATGAACCGCATACCAAGACTCCTCGTGAGGGCGGACCATGGCGCGATGCGCGCGGCCCGGCAATTGACCGGAGGAATGAGCCGGCACCGGCATCGGTTCAAAGCGGTTGCAGCGAAAGCCGCACTTGTCGGTGACGGTAGCGAGGGTCTACAACCCGGCCCAGCGAGCGCCAAGCGCTCCCCTCACCCCTCCCCGCAAGAACTCACGGACATTGACATGGAATACCGTCGCCTGGGCAAATCTGGCCTCAAGGTCAGCGAATTCTCGTTTGGTGCATGGGTCACCTTCGGCAAGCAGGTCGGCGAGGATGCCGCCGCCTCGATCATGGGCTACGCCTACGACAACGGCGTCAACTTCTTCGACAACGCCGAGGGCTATGAGCGCGGCAATGCCGAAGTGGTGATGGGGGATGCGCTGAAGGCGCTGAACTGGAGCCGCGACAGCTACGCTGTGTCGTCGAAAGTGTTCTGGGGCGGCGACAAGCCGACGCAGAAGGGGCTGTCGGCCAAGCATGTGACCGATGCAGCCCATGCGGCGCTGAAGCGCCTGCAGGTGGACTACCTCGACCTCTATTTCTGCCACCGCCCCGATATCGATACGCCGATCGAAGAGACGGTGCGGGCGATGCACAACCTGATCGCGCAGGGCAAGGTGCTCTACTGGGGCACGTCGGAATGGACGGCGCAGCAGCTGACCGAGGCCTACGCGATCGCCCGGCAGGAGCACCTGACGCCGCCGACGATGGAGCAGCCCGAATACAACCTGTTCCGCCGCGAGAAGGTCGAGGCTGAGTTCCTTCCGCTGTACCCCCTGTTCGGGCTCGGCACGACGATCTGGTCGCCGCTCGCCTCCGGCATCCTCACCGGCAAGTACAATGACGGCGTGCCGGCCGACTCGCGCATGAACCTCCCCGGCTACGAGTGGCTGAAGGCGCGGCTCGACAGCGACAAGGGCCGCGACGAACTGGCCAAGGTGAAGCACCTGGCCAAGCTCGCCGATGAGGTCGGCATGCCGATCCATTACATGGCGCTCCTCTGGTGCAACGCCAATCCGAACGTCTCGACGGTGATCCTCGGGGCCTCCAAGCTCAGCCAGCTCAAGGACAATCTCGAGGCGCTCAAGCACAAGGCGAAGCTGACGCCCGAAGTGCTGGCCGAGATCGAGAAGATCATGGGCAACAAGCCGGCGGCGCCGCAGCGCTACTAGGGCTGATGGTGGGGGCGGAGGCGGCGTGGCACGCAGCTGACTGGTTGGCGGGTGTGACCGCCCCCTCCACCAGCTCCGCTGGTCTCCCTCCCCCGCTCCGCAGGGGAGGATCCCGGCGACCTCGGCGCCCGGTGGGCGACCTGCCCGTTTCGCGAGCTTGATGGCACCATCGCCCTCTCTTATCGTTCTGATGCAAATCATTCTGCCCGGGCCTGTCGCCCGGGCACTTGTTTCTGGAGAGGCCGATGGCGCGCGGACCGATGGGCGGAGGACGGCGGGGCGGCGGCGGCATGAACGACCCTGACATTCCGGGCGCCCTGCCCTTCGACAAGGGCGAGCGGCTGAAGACGTTCCGCCATCTCGGCCGGCTGTTCGCCCAGATGTGGCGGACCAGCCCATGGCTGATGGCGCTGTCGATCGGGCTGAGGCTGGTGGTGGCGATCCAGCCGCCACTGGTGTTGCTGTTCACCAAGCTGATCATCGACGAGGTGGTGAAGCAGACCGGGCTCGGCTCGCCGGGGCCGGAGCTGTCGGACTGGCTGGAGTCGGGGCGGCTGAATTTCTTCATGCTGCTGCTGGGCGCCGAATTCGTGCTGGTGTTCATGCGCGATGCGTTCAATCGCGCCATCAGCGTCGTCGACGGCATCCTCGGCGAGAGCCATTCGAACGCCGTCAGCCTCGAGCTGATGCAGCACGCCGCCAGACTCGACCTCAAGCATTTCGAACAATCGGAGTACCAGGACCGGCTAGAGCGGGCGCGGCGGCAGGCCTCTTCCCGGTCGACGGTGATCTCGCAGCTGTTCGGGCAGGGGCAGGCGATGATCACGGCGATCGCGCTGGCCGCGGGCCTGTTCCTCTATGCGCCGCTGCTGATCGCGCTGCTCGCCGTGGCGCTGATCCCGGCGGTGTGGGGCGAGTTCAAGTTCAACCGGCTCGCCTACTGGATTTCGCACAACCGCTCGCCCGAGCGCCGGCAGCTCGAATACCTGCGGCAGATCGGCGCCAGCGCCGACAGCGCCAAGGAACTGAAGCTGTTCGGGCTGGGGGACTTCCTATCCGGCCGCTTCGCCACGCTGAGCCGGCAGATTCTCGCGGAGAACACGGCGCTCAGCATCAGACGGGCGCTGCAGACCGGCAGCCTCGCGGCCATTTCGACCGTCAGCTATTATGCCGCCTATGCCTATATCGTCTGGCGCACCCTCAACGGCGAGTTCACCGTCGGCGACCTGGTGTTTCTCTCAGGCTCGTTCAGCGGCCTCAACGGCTACCTGCAGCAGATCCTGATCGGCTTCACCCAGATTGCCGGGCAGAGCCTCTATCTCGACGACCTGTTCAGCTTCTTCGAGATCGAGCCGACCATACTCGACCCGAAGGACCCGCAGCCGTTCCCGGTGCCGCTGCGGCAGGGAATCGTGTTCGAGAATGTCGGGTTCCGTTATCCGGGGTCGGACCGGTGGGCGGTGCGCGGCCTGAACTTCGTCGTCCCGGCCGGGGAGACACTGGCGCTGGTGGGTGAGAACGGCGCGGGCAAGACCACCATCGTCAAGCTGATGACCCGGCTCTACGACCCCGACGAGGGCCGTATCCTCGTCGATGGCGTCGACCTCAAGGCGTTTGCCACGGCGGATATCAGGCGGCACATGGGCGCCATCTTCCAGGATTTCCTGCGCTATTCCTTCTCGGCCGCGGACAATATCGGCGTCGGCCGGATCGAGGCGATGGGGGACCGGGCGCGGATCGAGGCGGCGGCAGAGCAGAGCCTCGCCGGGCCGGTGATCCGCAAGCTGCCCGAGGGCTACGACCAGATGCTGGGCCGCACCTTCTCGAAGGGGCAGGACCTGTCGGGCGGCGAGTGGCAGAAGCTGGCGATCGCCCGCGCCTACATGCGCGACGCGGAAATCATCATCCTCGACGAGCCGACGGCGGCCCTCGATGCGCGGGCCGAGGCCGAGGTGTTCCAGCGTTTCAAGACGTTGGCCGAAGGGACGACGGCCGTGCTGATCTCGCACCGCTTCTCGACCGTGCGCATGGCCGACCGGATCGTGGTGCTGGCCGACGGGGCGGTGCAGGAAGCCGGCACGCATGCCGAGCTGATGACGCTGGGCGGACGGTATGCCGAGCTGTTCGAGCTGCAGGCGGCCGGGTATCGGTAGCGTTTGCCAGGACGCCCCCTCCACCACCCTTCGGGTGGTCCCCCTCCCCCGCTGCGCGGTGGAGGAGCACCGCGACGTCGGTGTCCCTACTTGTCCAGACGCTGAGCCCGCCTGGCTCCTCCACCGGGAAGGGGACCGCGCATCGAAGATGCGTGGTGGAGGGGGCGTCCGAGAGATTCGAGCCTAGCTGACGTAGACCTTGGTGCCGGACGGCACGCGGGCGTGGAGGTCGATGATGTCGTGGTTCATCAGGCGGATGCAGCCCGACGAGACCTGCTGGCCAATGGTGTAGGGCTCGGTGGTGCCGTGCAGGCGGAAATGCGTGTCCTTGCCATTGCGGTAGAGATAGCGCGCGCGGGCGCCGAGCGGGTTGGTCGGGCCGCCGGGGAGGCCGGCGGCGTACTTTGCATAGCGATCCGGCTGGGTGCGGATCATGTTGGCGGTCGGGGTCCAGCCGGGCCAGGCGGCCTTGCGGGCGATGACGGCGTTGCCCTTGAACTGCAGACCCTCCTCGCGGCCGACGCCGACGCCATAGCGCATGGCGCGGCCGTTCGGCTGCACCAGGTAGAGGTAGCGTTCGGCGGTGTTCACGACGATCGAGCCAGGCGCGTACTTGGAGGCATAGTCGACCTCCTGCCGCCAGTATTGCTGCGGGATGCGGCGCAGGTCGACGGCCGGCACCGGGTAGGGTTCGTCGAGCTTGGCGGCGTAGTAGCCGGCCCAGGGCTCATCGACCTGGATCACCGTCTTGCCATCGGCGAGGCGGCGCGTGCCGCCGGTCGAAGAGCAGGCGGAGAGGGCGAGAGCAGCGGCTCCGACGATAAAGAGGCGGCGAGAGGTCAAGGCATATCCGTGCAACTGGAGTGAGCGGCGAAAGAACCGGCCGCGTGTCCGTTTGTCGAGTGCGCCCCGGCCACACGTATGGCGACAGGGTAACGCGGCCGATCACATTTCCGTTGCAAGGACTGGCAGTTACGCCTCAGGCGCGCCGTCGCAACGCCTCGCCCGTCAGGCTCCCAGTTGCCAAGAGCAGGCCGGAGGGCGTGCCGTGGAACACCACTGTGCCACCCGCATTGCCAGCGCCGGGACCGAGGTCGATGACCCAGTCGGCGCGGCTGATGACGTCGAGGTTGTGCTCGATGACGATGACCGTGCTCTCCTGCTCGACGAGGCGGTCGAAGAGCCCGATCAGGGTATCGACGTCGTTCATGTGGAGCCCGGTGGTAGGCTCGTCGAGCACGTAGATGCTGCCCGACTTGCCAAGTTCGGCCGCAAGCTTCAGCCGCTGGCGCTCGCCGCCCGAGAGGGTGGAGAGCGGCTGGCCAAGGGTGAGGTAGCCGAGGCCGACATCGTCGAGGCCCTTCAGGATTTTTGCGACGGCTGCCTCGGTGAAGAAGGCGGCGGCATCGCCGACGGCCATCTCGTAGATATCGGAGATCGCCTTGCCCCGGAGCTTGTGCTGCAGCACTTCGTCGGTGAAGCGCTTGCCCTCGCAGGTCTCGCAGGTGCTGGCGACGGGGTCCATGTGGGCGAGATCGGTGAAGATGACGCCGAGGCCCTTGCAGTCCGGGCAGGCGCCCTTGGAGTTGGCGGAGAACAGGGCGGCTTCGACGCCGTTGGCCTTGGCGAAGGCCTTGCGGACGTTGTCGAGGATGCCGGTATAGGTGGCGGTGTTGGAGCGCGAGGAGCCGCGGGCGAGGTTCTGGTCGATGATGACGGTGTCGGGATAGGCCAGCGTCAGGCAGCCCTGGATCAGCGAACTCTTGCCGGAACCGGCGACGCCGGTGACGACGGTGAGGACGCCCCTCGGGATGGTGACGGAGACGTCCTTGAGGTTGTTGAGCTTTGCGTGGGCGATCTTCAGCTCGCCCTTTGGCTTCCGGCCCTCGGTCTTGATCGGCTGGTGCTTTTCGATGTGGTTGCCGGTGAGGGTGCCGGACTTGAGGAGGCCGGCATAGTCGCCCTCGTAGACCACCTCGCCGCCCTTCGATCCGGCGCGGGGACCCATGTCGACGATGTGGTCGCCGATGGCGATCATGTCGGGCTTGTGCTCGACGATGAGCACGGTATTGCCCTTGTCGCGCAGCTGCTGCATCAGCCCGGCGAGGCGGCCGACATCGTGGGGGTGGAGGCCGACCGAGGGCTCATCGAAGACGTAGGTGATGTCGGTGAGCGACGAGCCGAGGTGGCGCACCATCTTGACGCGCTGGCTCTCGCCGCCCGAGAGGGTGGAACTTTCGCGATCGAGCGACAGGTAGCCGAGCCCGATGGTGACGAGGTTCTCGAGCCGGGCGGCGAGCGCGTCGAGCATGGGCTTTATCGCCGGCGCATCGATCTTGCGGACGAAGGGGGCGAGGTCGGAGACCTGCATGGCGGAGCACTCGGCGATGTTCGTGCCCTCGATGGTGCTGCCGAGCGCTGCCTGATTGAGGCGGGTGCCGTGGCAGGCCGGACAGACGCCGCGGCGGAAGATCTTGTCGTATTCGACCCGGACATGCGGCTGCAGGTTCTCGGGGTCCTTGGCGCCGAGCCCGGACTTGAGCTTGGCGACGACGCCCTCGTAGGTGAGGCCGATCTTGCCGACCTTGATCTTGCGGCCATCGGAGAGGTTGAGGAGATTGTCGCGCTCCTCGGCGGTGAAGTCCTTCACCGGCTTGTCCATGTCGAACAGGCCGGAGTTCCGGTAGATCTCCCACCACCAGCTGTCGACGGCAAAATCCCTGGGGAGGATGGCGCCCTGGTTGAGCGACTTCTCCTCATCGATGACCGCCGACATATCCATCGCGGCGACCTGGCCGATGCCTTCGCAATCCGGGCACATGCCGCGCGGGTCGTTGTAGGAATAGAGGCCGGGCGCGCCGAGTTTCGGCGTGGCGACGCGGGAGAACACGACGCGCAGCATCTGGGCGGCGTCCGTCACCGTGGCGACGGTGGAGCGGGAATTGCCACCCAGCCGCTGCTGGTCGACGATGATGGCGGCCGAGATGTTCTCGAGTTCGTCGGCATCGGGCTGGCCGTAGTGCGGCATGAACTGCTGCACGAAGGCCGGGTAGGTTTCGTTGATCAGCCGCTGGCTCTCGGCGGCGATGGTGCCGAACACCAGCGATGACTTCCCCGACCCCGAAACGCCGGTGAACACGGTGATCTTGCGCTTGGGGATGTCGAGCGAGACGTTCTTGAGGTTGTTCTCGCGCGCGCCGCGGATCCGGATCGAGCCGTACATGGTGCATTCGCTCCCGCGTTTTACCGAATGGTTGAATAATGGGTGCCGCCCTGTCAGGTCAACCCCCGGAAGGCTTGTGCCCCATCACCCTGACATGTCGTGTCAGGAGCAGGGTTTTCGACGTGAAGTTGACGGAAAGGCCCTGAACCCCTAACTCGGGCGCATGAAACGCGACACCAACAAGCCCACAGGCCCCAACCAGCGCATGCTGCGCGTCGGCGAACTCGTTCGCCACGCCCTTGCTGCCGTCTTTGCCCGTGGCGACATCGATGATCCGCTGCTCGAAGGCAAGGTCATCACCGTGCCCGAAGTGCGGATGAGCAACGACCTCAAGCTCGCCAATGTCTACATCATGCCGTTGGGCGGCGAAGGTGCGGATGAGGTGGTGGCGGCGCTCAACCGGCACCACAAGTTCGTGCGGGGCCGGATCTCGCCGGAGCTGAACCTGAAATTCGCGCCCGAGTTGAAGTTCTTTGTCGACACCACGTTCGAGGAGTTCGGCAAGATCGACGCCATCCTCCGCTCCGAGCGCGTGCAGCGCGATCTCGCGCAGGACAGCGACGAAGACGAGAAGGGTACCGACTGACATGACCGGCGAAAAGCGGGTCAAGCGGGACGTGTCCGGCTGGATCGTCCTGAACAAGCCCTATGACATGACCTCGACGCAGGCCGTCGGGAAGGTGCGCTGGCTGCTCGGCGCCAAGAAGGCCGGCCATGCCGGCACGCTCGATCCGCTGGCGACCGGCGTGCTGCCGATCGCGCTGGGCGAAGCGACCAAGACCGTGCCGATCGTGCAGGACGGCACCAAGGTCTACCGCTTCACCATCAAGTGGGGCGAGGAGACGACGACCGACGACGCCGAGGGTACGGTCACCGAGCGTTCGGATGTTCTGCCCGACGCGGCTGCCATCAACGCTGCGCTGCCGGCCTTTACTGGCGAGATCATGCAGACCCCGCCGGCGTTCTCGGCGATCAAGGTGGACGGCGAGCGCGCCTACGACCTGGCGCGGGCCGGCGAGACCGTGGTGCTGCAGCCCCGCCCGGTGGTCATCGAGGCGCTGTCGCTGCTGGCGCATCACGGCGACCGCTCCGAGCTCGAGATGACCTGCGAGAAGGGCACCTATGTTCGCGCCCTCGCCCGCGACCTCGCCCGGGCCCTTGGGACGCGCGGGCACGTGATCGCGCTCCATCGCTCGCAGGTCGGGCCGTTCAGCGATGTGATCGCGGTCGGCATAGAAGACATTGAACGAAACCTCGACGGCGCGGTTGTGCCTGTCGCAGCGGGTCTCGAAGGACTGCCGGAAGTACGGCTGAGCGCGCAGCAGGCTCAGGTGTTGCGTCACGGCAATCCGGTGCTCCTCACTGGAGCAGCAGCCCCGGTCAGGCTGGACAGTGCCTGGGCCAGCGAAGCTGGTGCACCGGTCGCATTGGGATATGTAGAAGCGGGACATTTTCACCCGCAGCGGGTCATCCTGTCGGGCAGCTGAAAATAGTTGATGCCCGCCGGAACCAAATCGCACGAGGCACGTTTCCGAGGGCCGATTGTGTTGTCTGAGGCTGGTTATGTTCTGCGGGTATATCGATGGCTGACGGAGCAGTGGCCACCGAGCCGAGGAAGAAGTCACGTAACCGTGTAGCCCGCCCGATAGCCGTCTACCTGTTCGTGCTGGCCCTCGTAGCCTTGGTGCCGGCTTTCATCTTTTCGGCCGTCCTGCTGCAGCGTAACAACGAGGCGCAGGAACGGCTCGTCGAGGCTCTGATCACCGGCACAGCCCGCTCGATCGTGCAGTCGGTCGACCGCGAGATCAACGCCAATACCACCACTCTGAAGGTGCTCTCCGCCAATCCCGCCCTGCTCAGCGGGGACATGGGGGCCTTCCACCAGCAGGTGACCGACGCGCTGGCCGACACCGGCTCCTACATCTTTGTGCTCGACGATGAGATGCACACGGTGATGACCAGCCGGCAGGCCTATGTGGCCGGTCGGCAGGGACTTTCGGCCGACGTAGAGACGGGGCGCCTGGCGCTCGCCAGCGACATTCCCATTGCCTCGAACATGATCAGGGGCGTGATTTCCCAGGAATACGTCGTCAACGTGCTGCTCGGCGTCCGGGGCACGGCAGCCGGAGACGTGGTGCTGGGTTTCAACCGGGCCGCGAGCCAACTGGCGCCGGTGCTGCTCGCCAACCGCTTGCCGAACGGATGGAATGTGGCTTTGGTGGATGGCAAAGGCCATGTCGTGGTCGCGTCGCCGGGCGCGGGCCAGACCGGTGACACGTTCGGCCTCTCCAATGTAGCCGAGATGAGCTCTACCACGGAGTGGCGACAGCTCGACGTCAACGGCCAGTCCTCGCTGGTCGTCGCGCAACGCTCGCTGCTGAGCGACTGGACGGTCGTGGGCTGGGCGCCGGTCGACATCGTGACGAGGCCGCTCGCCGACGCATTCTGGTCGCTGCTGGCAGGTGGGGTGTTGCTAGCGGCGCTGGTAGTGCTGGTGGTGTATTGGGTCAGCCTCGCCATCGGCCGCTCGGTGCATGGGCTCGAGGCCGACGCCAAGCGGCTGGGCGCCGGGCAGCCGGTCGAGGCCCGCAGCTTCCCCATCGCGGAAATCGAAACGGTTTCGATGGCGCTGGGCGATGCGTCGCGGCGACGGCAGGCGGCCGAGACCGAGGTCCGTTTCCTGATGCGGGAACTGGCGCATCGATCGAAGAACCAGATGACCGTAATTGCCGCGATGGCGAAGCAGACTGCCCGCGGCGCGGAAACCGTGCCAGAGTTCGTGTCGAGCTTCGAGAAGCGCATCTTCGGGCTGGCCCGTTCGACCGACCTGCTGCTCGCGCATGGCGTGGCCGGCGTCGATCTCAGGGAACTGATGGTCAGCCATCTCGACCCGTTCTGTCCTGTCGATGGCGACAGGGTGTCGGTGGAAGGGCCGGGCATGCGCCTCAACGGGCAGGCCGCGCAGATCCTCGGCATGGCGGCGCACGAACTGGCCACCAACGCGGTGAAGTATGGTGCATTTGCCAGCGAAGGCGGCCGGCTGAAGGTCAGTTGGACGCGACAGGACGATACCATTGCCTTCGTCTGGCGCGAGATCGGCGCCGTGCCGGGCACCGCGACACCCCGGCGCGGGTTTGGCACAACGGTGCTGGAAAACATGGTGGGCCGCTCGCTGGGCGCCGAGGTGAAGCGGGAATCGCACCCCGATGGCATCGAATGGCGCTTCTCGATCCCGGTCGCCGCGCTCGACCCGGCCTATGTCGCCGGCGGCGCTATCGGCGGCGGCACGGGCACCGCCGACAAATAGCTGGCGCTTTCGGACCCGATCCACTATATCGGCGCGCAAGTCCGGCGGGGGAAACCTTCGCCGGCTTTAGTCATGGCTCCGCCTGGACGACATCCCGGGCGACAGCGTCCCCGATCCTCTTTATTGAAAGGACATCCGATGTCGATCACTGCAGAGCGCAAGACCGCGCTCATTTCCGAGTATGCCACCAAGGCCGGCGACACCGGTTCGCCCGAGGTGCAGGTCGCGATCCTGACGGAACGCATCACCAACCTCACCGAGCACTTCAAGGGTCACGGCAAGGATCACCATTCCCGCCGCGGCCTGCTCAAGCTGGTGCAGACCCGCCGTTCGCTCCTCGACTACGTCAAGCGTATCGACGAGCCCCGCTACCGCTCGCTGATCGAGCGCCTGGGCATCCGCCGCTAAGGCGAGCCTGGATACGAACCGGGCTGCGAGGCGATGCCCCGCAGCCCGATACACCCGGCAGAATCCGGGTGACCAACGCGTAGGCTGATGGCCTTTTCGCGGAGCATGGCGAGATCATCAGCCGCTCACGGGTGCGCGGCACCTCCTTTTCAGGAAATGAGCGGCTCATCGTCTTGTCCATGTTCCGCCCCGCAACAGATGCGGGCACAGCCGCGGAAACCGTGCCGATCTTGGGCCGGCGGTGCACATGGGGTGCGCCGCGCGGCTGGCACACCGGTTGAGTTCACGGGGCGTTACACACCCCGCGTTCCCGCTCATACCGGCGCAATGGAAAGACGAGGCACCATGCCCACCATCGATTTCAACCACCACAAGGTCGAGCTCAACTGGGGCGGCCAGCCGCTCACGCTCGAGACCGGCAAGATCGCCCGCCAGGCCGACGGCGCCGTGCTCGCCACGCTCGGCGAGACCGTGCTGCTCGCCACCGTCGTTTCGGCCAAGAAGGCCAAGCCCGGGCAGGACTTCTTCCCGCTGACCGTCAACTACCAGGAAAAGTACTTTGCCGCCGGCAAGATCCCGGGCGGCTATTTCAAGCGCGAAGGCCGCCCGACCGAGAACGAGACCCTGGTCTCGCGCCTGATCGACCGCCCGATCCGCCCGCTGTTCCCCGATGGCTACAAGAACGAGACGCAGGTCGTCATCACCGTTCTGCAGCATGACATGGAGAACAACCCGGACGTGCTGGCGATGGTCGCCGCCTCCGCAGCGCTCACCATTTCGGGCGTGCCGTTCATGGGTCCGATCGGCGCCGCCCGCGTCGGTTACATCGATGGCGAGTACGTGCTGAACCTCGACGTCAACCGTCGCGCCGAGTCCAAGCTCGACCTCGTGATGGCCGGCACCCAGGACGCCGTGCTGATGGTGGAATCGGAAGCCCAGGAGCTTTCCGAGGACGTCATGCTCGGCGCCGTGATGTTCGGTCACGCGGCCTCGCAGAAGGTCATCGACGCCATCATCAAGCTGGCGGAACTGGCCGCCAAGGAGCCGCGCGAGTTCACCGCTCCCGACTACTCGGCGCTCGAAAAGGACGTGCTGGCGGTCGCCGAGGCTGACCTTCGCGCGGCCTACAAGCTGACCGACAAGGCCCAGCGCTACGCTGCCGTCGATGCCGCCAACGCCAAGGTCAAGGCGCACTTCGCCGCCCAGATCGAAGCCGGTGACGTGTCGGCCGAGGACCTGGGCGAAGTCGTGCACAACCTGCAGGCCAAGATCGTCCGCTGGAACATCCTCGACACCAAGACCCGTATCGATGGCCGTGACCTCACGACCGTCCGTCCGATCGTCGCGGAAGTCAGTATCCTGCCGCGCACCCACGGCTCGGCGCTGTTTACCCGCGGCGAGACGCAGGCCCTCGTGGTCGCGACGCTCGGCACCGGTGACGACGAGCAGTATGTCGACAGCCTTGAAGGCACCAACAAGGTGAACTTCATGCTGCACTACAACTTCCCTCCCTACTCGGTGGGTGAAGCTGGCCGCATGGGCTCGCCCGGCCGCCGCGAAATCGGCCACGGCAAGCTGGCGTGGCGAGCGATCAACCCGATCCGCCCCAAGGCCGACGAGTTCCCCTACACCATCCGCGTCGTCTCCGAGATCACCGAGAGCAACGGCTCGTCCTCGATGGCGACCGTCTGCGGCACCTCGCTGGCGCTGATGGATGCGGGCGTGCCGATGAAGAAGGCCGTGGCGGGTATCGCCATGGGCCTGATCCTCGAAGGCGACCGCTTCGCCGTGCTGTCGGACATCCTCGGCGACGAGGATCATCTCGGCGACATGGACTTCAAGGTGGCCGGCACCGACAAGGGTGTCACCTCGCTGCAGATGGACATCAAGATCGCCGGCATCACCGAGGAAATCATGAAGGTCGCGCTCGGCCAGGCCAAGGGCGGCCGCGAGCACATCCTGGGCGAGATGGCCAAGGCGCTCGACACCTCGCGTTCGAGCGTGGGCGAGTTCGCTCCGCGCATCGAGACCATCCAGATCCCGACCGACAAGATCCGCGAAGTGATCGGCACCGGCGGCAAGGTGATCCGCGAGATCGTCGAAAAGACCGGCGCCAAGATCAACATCGAGGACGACGGTTCGGTGAAGGTCTCGTCCTCGGACAGCGCTTCGATCGATGCCGCCATCAAGTGGATCAAGGGCATCACCGATGAGCCCGAGATCAACGCCATCTACCAGGGCACCGTGGTGAAGACCGCCGATTTCGGCGCCTTCGTCAATTTCTTCGGCGCCAAGGACGGCCTCGTCCACATCAGCCAGCTGGCCGCGGCCCGCGTCGCCAAGACCACCGACGTCGTCAAGGAAGGCGACAAGGTCTGGGTGAAGCTGCTCGGCTTCGACGAGCGCGGCAAGGTCCGCCTTTCGATGAAGATCGTCGACCAGGCGACCGGCAAGGAAATCGCCGAAGGCGAAGCCGCCGAGTAATCGGCGCTCTTTCGATGCGAATGCAGAAGGCCCGGGAGCGATCCCGGGCCTTTTCGTTTCTGGCGCCGGCCCTACTGCAGCGCGACGGGGTAGGCGTAGAAGCTGCCGGCCTCCTGCGGGGTGGCCATCTTCGAG
Source organism: Devosia equisanguinis (assembly GCA_945888565.1). Lineage (GTDB taxonomy): Bacteria > Pseudomonadota > Alphaproteobacteria > Rhizobiales > Devosiaceae > Devosia_A > Devosia_A equisanguinis_A. Next base: position 14,336 of record CAMDAL010000045.1, read on the forward strand.
AACTTCGCCTCGACCACCCACAGCGTGTCGCCGACCTTGGTGACGGCGGTCGGGCTGTCCCAGCCATCCTTGGCGACGACGCGGATATTGGCGGTGTCGCCCTCGAAGGTGATCGCCGAGACCTGTGCGCCGGCGTTTTCGGCGAGGTAGAGCACCCCGTCATCGCCGAAGCGCATGCCGTCGGGGCCATTGAGCGGCTGCGACAGCATGAGTTCGGTGAGCGTGCCGGGCTTGTCGCCATCCATGGTGAGGCGGAACAGCTTGTTGGTGGAAACGCCGTTGAGATAGAGCGCACCATCCGGCCCGAAGCTCAGGCCATCGAGGCTGGCGAGCGCCGCGTCCTTCAGGAAAGGCTCGGCAGTGGTGGCGCCGGGCGCCACCCTGAACAGCTGCCCACCGGCCGTGTCGGCCGCATAGGCAGTGCCATCGGCCGCGGTGGCGATGTCGTTGCAGAAAGTGCCCTCGCCGAGCGGTACGGTCGACTTGAGGGCGCCGGTGCCGAGGTCGTAGCTGCGCAGCACCGAGGCCTTGCCGCCGGCGCCGGCAAACAGCGCGAGATCGGAATAGCAGGCCCAGAGCGTCTGGTTCGCCTCGTCGGCATAGACGCCGAGCACGGCGGTCGGCCCTTCAGGAACGGCCGCGATCCAGCTATCGGCCTTCACTGCGCCCGGGGTGGCGCGGTAGATCTGGCCGGTGCCGATGGAGCCGGCGATCAGCGTACCGTCAGCTGTCGAGGTAATGCTCTCGGGGAACACCGCCATATCGCCGATCTGGACCTTGTCGGCGGCGAAGGCCGCGGTGGCGGCAAGCATGAGACCGGCAGCGACGCCGGGAACGAGCAATGAGCGCAATGTATCCTCCCAAGTTTCTGGATGCGGGAGGTTGGCATCGAGCGGCTTCGAGCGGCCCAATGCAGGGCATAGGCTGCACTTCTGTACGCGGCATCGCGCGACCCACGATACCTGTCGTCTATAGCAGCGAGCCCAGAGCCAGCAATACGCCGGCTATCGCGATCGCCATTGCCAGCAGGGTCTGTTGGCGGGCCGCTTTCAGTTCGCTGCGCCGAACGGCGGTTTCAACCCACAGGGCCTGGCTGAGCATCGTTGCGTCATGGGAAAGCGCCCCGATCTGGTGCAGACGATCGGCGAGGACCGAGAGAGTGGCGCTGTCGGCAAGGGTCACCTTCTGCGTTTCAAGTACATAGTCGAGGTCGGCCGGTGCAATGGCGGGGGCGAGCGCGTTGCGCACCTTCTGCGCATCCGACGGCGACCGCACCGCAAGGGCGAAGCCAACCAGTGCTGCGAGGCACAGGATGGCGAAGCCCAGCAGCGGCGCGGCTTCGGCCACTAGATGAGACGCTTCGACTTCAGCAGCGCCACGTAGTCGCTGCGATCCATATAACAGTCGGCCAACCCGAAAAAGACCTCCTCGCTGGCATTAAGGTCCCGCATGATGTTCTTCAGCACGCGCCCGAAGATATCCTTGCGACCAAACGAGAAGTGGGTGGTGTAGGTAATTACCCACCCCTTCGGCAGGCCGCGTTTTGACCGTTCTGGGCGCGTTCAGGCGAGGGTAGCGAGGATGACATCGAAGGGATTTGCGCCTTTGAGCCGCGCGGTGTCGATTGTCGTTCGCACGTCCGCCTCGGC
>CAMDAL010000046.1 GCA_945888565.1 Devosia equisanguinis
GCATCTTCATCGTCGGCTATCTCGGGCCAGTGCTGCTGGTGATCGCCGGGCTAGACCGGCTGAAGCGGCTCGACCTGCTGGCGGCACAACTGCTGCTGCCGCTCTACTGGCTGCTGCACGGGGTGGCGATGGCGATGGCGGCGTGGGAACTGGTGGTCAGCCCGTTCGCCTGGTCGAAGACGCGGCATGGCGAGACGCGGATAAAGCGCCGGTTCGCGCCGGCCGTCGAAGCTCAGGCCGAGTAGCGGCCGAGCCCCAGGTCCGAGGTGTCGATCTCCGGCTCGCGGCCGGAAACGAGGTCGGCGAGGACGCGACCCGAGCCCGCCGCCATGGTCCAGCCCAGCGTGCCGTGGCCGGTGTTGAGGTAGAGGTTGCTCAGCGCCTTACCGAGAATCGGCGTCCCGTCGGGCGTCATCGGCCGAAGCCCGCACCAGTAGCTGGCGCGCGCTGCGTCACCCGCTGTGGGGAACAGTTCGCGCAGCGAGCGATCGAGCGGGCCGCGGCGGGACTCGTGCAGCGTCAGGTCATAACCGGCGATCTCCGCCGTGCCGCCGACGCGGATGCGGTCGCCAAGCCGGGTGGTCGCCACCTTGTAGGTCTCATCCATGATGGTGGAGCGCGGCGCGACCGTCTCATCGGTGATCGGCACGGTCAGCGAGTAACCCTTGATCGGATAGATCGGCAGGGTGAGGCCGAGATCGCGGGCGAGGCGCGGCGAATAGCTGCCGAGCGCCAGCACGTAGGCATCGGCAGTGAAGCGGCCGCGATCGGTTTCGACGCCGGTAATGGCGCCGCCGGACTTTTCGATGGCGCGGATGGTGGTGCCGAAGTGAAAGGCGACGCCCCGCTGCGTGGCGATCTTCGCCATGCCCTCGGTAAACATCTGGCAATCGCCGGTATCGTCATCGGGCAGGCGCAGGCCGCCAACGAACGGCGCGGTCGCGGTCGCGAGGCCCGGCTCGGCGGCAACGCATCCCTTGGGGTCGAGCACCTCGTAGCGCACGCCATATTGCTTCAGCACGGCGATGTCGTCGCCAGCATGGTCGAGCTGCTTCTGCTGCCGGAACAGCTGCAGCGTCCCCTGCTCGCGGCCATCGAAAGCAAGGCCGGGCAGCGCCCGCAGCGCTGGCATCTGCGCATCGGAATAATCGGCCAGCCGAACCATGCGGCCCTTGTTGCGGGCGTAGGCGGCGTGGGTGCAATTGGCCAGCATCTGCAGGCCCCAGATCCACATCTTCGGATCGAGCTTGGGGCGCAGCACCAGCGGCCCGTCGGTCATCAGCAGCCACTTGATGGCCTTGACCGGAATCCCGGGTCCGGCCCAGGGCGAGGCGTAGCCGTAGGATAGCTCACCGGCATTGGCGAAGCTGGTCTCGAGCCCGGCGCCCGGCTGGCGCTCCAGTACGGTCACCTCATGTCCCGCTTCAGCCAGATAATAGGCCGAAGTGGTGCCGATGACGCCGCCGCCGAGGATCAAGACTCTCATGCCCGCATCAGTCACCAGCCGCCGAAAAAAGGCAAGATGCGTGCGCGGAATGGCAGCCCGGCGCAAAACTGTTCTGCGGGCGTCGCTGTAGACAGGAAGTCGGCCTCTGGGGCCTACAGGCAGGTCAGGGCCAGCCTCGTCAGCAGCGACACCAGTTCGGACTGCCGGCGGGTGCCGGTCTTGCGCATGACGCCGACAAGCTGGTTGCGCAGGGTCTGATGCGGCCGTCGCGCGCCGACAACTTCCTTCGGCCGCGCAACGACCGGTCGTCGCCGCAGTGGCGAAATGACAAAGGACGCGTCCGGCCGGGCGCGCCCTTGCCTGAGGCTGGCGATTGCCGGGTTGTCTCCCGCCGGTCAGCGCGCAGGATTCTCCGCAGATGAGGACTGGCACCGCCATCTTGTCATGCTATGTGGGCCATGACGACAAGCTGTGCGCGGCGGGGCGCGCAGCAACCATGGAGTGCGGGTCGTGAGAATTGCGGCGCTGTTGTGCGGGCTGTTCGCCGGGCTGTTCGCTCTGCTGGCGCCAGCGGGGCTCGGCAGCGACCTGCTGACGCCGTTCCTCAAGCTCTGGGGGCCCACTGCCGGGCAGCAGATGCTTGGCAACATCGCGTTGTATGTCCCGGTTGGCGCCGCCGTGCTCGGCGGACTGCTCGCCTTCGTGGCGCCCGGGCCCGGCGCCATGCTGCTGGGTGTTTCCGGCCTCGCCTGGCTGGGCATCGGTGTGCTCGACCCATCCTTCTTCCAGCTCGAACTGCTGCTTCCGGGAGTCCTCGGCACGGCTGGGGCGCTGCTGGCGTTCCTCGCCGGCGAGCTCGAACTGCGCCGCCGCCGCGCCGCACGACGCAACCGCCGCGAAACGATGCGGGTGCGTGACGACCGGCCGAAGCGGTCGATCCGGCTCGACGCCGACGAGCCACCGGAATGGCCCGAACGCCGGGAGCGTCCACTTCGCGATGAACGGGACGATTTCGGAGCGCGCGCCCGCGAAGAGGCCAGGGCCCGCGAGGCCGCCTTCAAGATGGATCCGCTCACCGTGCCGCGCGAGGAGGCCCCGCCGCGGCCGAGCCGTGAAATCCCCCTGACGCTCGAGGATGTAGTGCCGCCTGAGGCGCCGGAGCCGCGACGCCGGCAGTCCGAAACGATCTGGCCCGATGCACCGACTGCCCGCCGCTCGCTGTTCGAGCGCGACAGCCCGCCCGACCTGCAGCCGCGCCGCTCGCTGTTCGAGCGTCCCGCCACCCGCGTCGACCGGGTCGAGCGCACCGAACGGAAGCCCGCACGCGACGAGCGCGAGCCGATGCGCGACCGCGACCGCGATGTTCGCGACACCGGCAGGGGCCGCGATCGCGAGGCGTTCCTTGACGACGAGCCGGCACCGCGGCGCAGCATGTTCATCTGGATCGCCGCCGCCAATGGTCTGGTGCTGGTCGTGCTTGGCCTTGTCGTCGTCTACATGATGGTCGACCGCAGCCCGGCGCCGGTCAGCAGCGCCGTCGCCGAGGCGACCGATGATACCCCGACCTCGGCCGTGCCGACGCCTGCGGCCGAAACTCCGGCCGCACTGCCCGCAGCGACAGAGCCCGAGCGGCTCGAGCCCAATGTATGGCCCGCCCTGGCGCTGCCCGGCAGCGAAATGCCCGCCTTGCCGATCGCGCCCGACGGGACCGTTGCCGAACCGGAAGCGGTGGCGGTGGCCCCTGCAGCCGGTGGGTACGCCGATCCGTTCAGTTATTGCGGCGCGGTGCAGACGGTGGACTACGTGGACAACCGCTATACCGGCCCGCGCTTCACCGCCGAGATCGCCGAGGCGCTGCGCGTGCCGATCGGCTCGGCGCCAGACCGCGTGAGCTGGCGCTGCGTCGAGGGGATCGTCTACGCCTGCGCCTCGTTCGACTGGCCGGTCTGCGCCATGACGCCCACGGCGCAGGAGATGGTCGAATACTGTGTCCGCAACCCCGGCGTCACCCGCCTCCTCGCACCGAACGGCACCTGGAGTTGCGAGGGCAACCGGCCGCGCCTGCCGGATGGCGCCAGCTGGCCGGTGGATGCGCGCGGCTTCTTCCCCAACGCCTGGATCCCGGTGCTGCCGCCGCAGCGCCCGACCGGCTAGTCGCAGCCGGATCAAGCGCCGAAGCCAGGTCGCCATGCAAAGTCGAGATGTACACAATAGGGTAGTGATCGCCGCAAAAATGTGCATCTTGGGTTTGTGGTGAAATCGAGTTCAGATGCATGGCCGTCGCTAGCCCCCTCTCCCCGTCCGACAATCTCCGCCGCGCCTATCGGGCGCTGGCGGACTATGCCGATCCGGCGCTGTTCATCAGCCTGAAGCCGGAGGCCGAAGCGCTGGCCGAAGCCGCCGCGCTGGAGGCCGCCGGTCCTGCCGACAAGCCGCTCTATGGCATGGTGTTCGCGGTGAAGGACAATATCGATGCCGCCGGCCTCGGGACGACCGCCGCCTGCCCCGCCTTTGCCTACCGGCCCGCCGGCTCGAGTTTCGTCGTGAAGCGGCTCGAGGCGGCAGGCGCCATCGTCATCGGCAAGACCAACCTCGACCAGTTCGCCACCGGGCTGGTCGGCGTCCGCTCGCCCTATGGCGTGCCGCGCAATGCCCTGCGGCCAGACCTGATCCCCGGCGGATCGAGCTCGGGTTCGGCCGTAGCGGTCGGCGCGGGCATCGTCGATTTCGCGCTCGGCACCGATACGGCGGGGTCGGGCCGCATTCCGGCGGGGATGAACGGCATCGTCGGGCTCAAACCCTCGCTGGGGCTGCTGAGCGCCACCGGAATGGTGCCGGCCTGCCGCACGCTCGATACCATCTCGGTGTTCGCCCGCGATGTGGCCACCGCCGCGGAGGTGACCGCCGCCGCCGCCGGCTATGACGCGGCGGATGCCTGGTCGCGTGTCCTTCCCGCTCCCGTGCTCGGCGCGCCGCCGCCGGCCTTCCGCGTCGGGGTGCCGAAGCCCGAGCAGCGCAAGTTCTTCGGCGACAGCCACGCCGAAGCCGCCTTCGCGGCCGATATCGCGCGGCTCACCGACCTTGGCGCCACCATCGTCGAGCTCGATTTCGAGCCCCTGCACGCAGTGGCGCGGCTGCTCTACGAGGGCCCGTGGGTGGCCGAGCGCTATGCGGCGACGAAGCCGCTGATCGAGACTAACCCGGAGGCTTTCCACCCGACGACGCTCAAGATCATCGGCGGAGCAAAGGGCCTGACGGCGGTCAGCGCCTTCGAGGCGACCTACCGGCTCGCCGACCTGAAGCGGGCCACCGCGCCCATTCTCACCAAGGTCGACGTGCTGGCCGTGCCGACGGTGCCGCGGGCCTACACCGTGGCGGAACTCGAAGTCGATCCGATCACCCTCAACTCCAACCTCGGCAGCTACACCAATTTCGTGAACCTGCTGGACATGGCAGCCATCGCGGTGCCGTCGGGCATGCGAGGCGACGGGTTGCCGTCGAGCCTCACGTTCATCGGCAAGGCGGGGGCCGATGGCTACCTCGCCAGCATTGCCGCAGCGGTGGAGGGCAAGCCCGCGACGGGACCGGTCCGCGCGGCGGGCCGGATCGAGATCGCCGTAGTGGGCGCGCATCTGAGCGGCCTGCCACTCAACCACGAACTGGTGGGGCTGGGTGGCAGCTTCGTCCGCGCCGCTGCCACTACCCCCGAATACTCATTCTACGCGCTGCCCAACACCACTCCACCCAAGCCGGGGCTGCTGCGCGGCGGCTCGGCGGCCATCGCGGTCGAGGTGTGGTCGCTGGATGCCGCCGGGTTCGGGACATTCGTCAGCAAGATCCCGGCGCCGCTCGGCATCGGCACGCTGAGCCTGTCGGACGGCACGAGCGTCAAGGGCTTCCTGGTCGAGGCTGTGGCCGTGAAGGGCGCGGAGGATATCTCGCACTATGGCGGCTGGCGGGGTTACCTGGGGCGGTAGTCAAGCTTAGGCTAGAGCCACCCACACCCTCTTGTTGTTTGCGGTGGGCTATGCAGGTCGCTCACCGGTCAATTGATTGACTCGCGTTTATTCCAAATTAGGCCTTCGAGGAAACTCTGCCCAATTCGGTTGCAGAACGCTCACCCCGTTAAGCCGGCCTTTCCCCTTCAAGGCCACATCTCGCCCCAACGTCCCGGTTGCCAAGGAGGGTTGGGTGTTTAGCGTCATTCGAGTGTTCGCCATCGCTGCTGTGCTGGCGCTCACATCAATCGGACTTGTATCGGCTGCGGTCGCTGACGACTGGGTCGTTGCCAAACTGCGAGGCAGTGTTCTGCAGAAGGACAATGGAACCTGGGTAGCACTCCATCGCGGGGACATCGTTTCGGACGACCGCGCGATCCGCACCCTTGCCAGCGGTCGAGTAGAGCTGCACCGCAACGCCGAAGTGATCAGCCTCGGTCCCAATAGCCAGGCGGGAATTCACGATCGAAAAGGCGGCGGTTTCACAACGGTGAAGCAGATCACTGGCACAGTCGCGGTCGAGGCAGAGGTAAAAAAGGTGAAGCACTTTGGTGTCGAGACGCCCTACTTGGCCGCGGTAGTTAAGGGCACTCGGTTCGAGGTGAGCACCGACGTCGCCGGCTCTAAGGTGAAAGTCACCAGAGGCGCCGTTGAGGTCACTGATCGCAAGACAGGCGAGTCGGTTGTCGTTTCGGCGGGAGAGAGTATCGAAGCCAGCAAAGACAACGGGTTGCACCGTGAAGGCGGACTTGAGCTGGCCAAACAAAAGAGTGGCGGCGCTGCCGGCGGAACCAACGCGAACGAGACTGCCGCTGCGGCCAAAGAAAACGGTGACAACGGAAACGGCAACCGCGGTGGCAACGGCAACTAGCCCGCGCTGCGCGTCGGCGGGCATCGTCCGCCCCCCGCTCCAACCTCGGGCGTAGGGGCGAATCGAGCGATAGGGAGTCCGATGCGCTAGCGTCGGCCCATGCGCTGCACTGCGTCGCCCACCAGCGAGATGTGGGTGCGCATGGCGGCTTCGGCGGCGTCGCGTTCGCCGCGCAGGATGGCCTCGACGATGAGTTCGTGCTCGGCGTGCGACTTCAGCAGGCGTCCGAGCTGGCCGAACTGGGCGCGGCGGAACGGTTGCAGGCGCTGGCGGGTGGAGCGGGTGATCTCGGCCAGGTAGCCGTTATGCGCCCCGTCGTATATGGCGGTATGGAACACGTCGTTCGCCTCGGCGTAGCCGGCTGCGTCACCGTCGCGGACCATGCCGGACATCTTCGCGTGCAGCACCTCGAGGCTCGCGCGCTCCTCCCGCGTCATGGCGATGGCGGAGAGCCCGGCGCAGAGGGCTTCGAGATAGCCCATCACCTCGAACATGCCGGCCAGTTCCTGCTCGTCGGGCTTTGCCACCAGCGCCTTGGCGTGCGGGCGTTGGTCGACGAGGCCGGAGGCGGCGAGCAGCCGCAGCGCTTCCCGCACCGGCGTGCGAGAGACGCCGAATTCAGCCGCGAGCAGCGTCTCGTCGAGCGCCAGCCCGGGGGCCAGTGAACCGGTGATGATCCGATCGGCGAGGCTGCGCCTGATTTCCTCGGCGGAGGTCCGCTTCAGCACTGCCTGCTCCTGCCACTCTAAAGCGGTGGCTCGTCGATGATACTCACATGCGCCGCGACGACCCGCCAGCCTGCCGGCATGCGGACCCAGGTCTGCATCTGCCGGCCAACCTTGCCGGGCGGCGAGTCGCGATAGAATAGCGTCGAGGCCGTCGCAAAGTCATCGCCGTAGGTGGTGATAACGGTTTCGGCGAGCCGGCGTTGCAACCCCGCCGACGGACGGGCCAACCGATAGGCGCGGATGGCGTCGATGCCGTAGAGGTTCTCCCCCATACCGTAGCGGATGGTGGTTGGCGCGGCGGAGAACAACTCATCGAGCACCGCGACATCGTTTCCGACCAGTGCCGCCTCATAGCGGGCGAACACGGCTTCGACTTCGGCCAGAACCTCGGGTTTGTCGATCTCCATCAGGCGGACTTCCGGCGGTTCAGCATCTCGTCGCGCAGGCGCGTCAGGAACGGGATGGTCTCGAACTGGTCGGGCCGTACCTTGTCCCAATCGACGCCCATCGGGCGGGTAGCGGTGTTGCCGGTGCGGATCAGTTCTTTCTCCGTCGCGACGAAATCGAGCGGTGAATCGTGGGACTGCATCGGCACGCGGGCATCCTCGACCAGTTGGCTCGAATGCACCGTGGTTGCCATGGGCGTTGCCGCCGTGACAATCCCCAGCTCGCGGAAGATGGCGGTCTCGAGGTCGGCAAAGCCGGCGCCCTTGCCGGTGCGGCCGCCCGCACGGGTCACCGCCACCGAGCCACAGACGCAGAAATCGAGCGGCGCGACTTCGGTGAACTCGATGCGGTCGCCGTGTTCGACAAAACCCTGCGCCGTCGCGGCCAGCTCGAAGCTGATGCCCTTGGCCTTCAGCTTTTCGGGGTCGAGCCTGAGGTATGGAAACTCGGCGGTGAGATAGGGCACCGGCGCGAAGACCAGCTTGCCCTGGTACAGCGCCCGCAGCCGGATGGGGATCTGCGGCGCATCGGGGTTGGTCTTGATGGTCTTCGCCCGCTGCCACTCTTCGGTCTGCGCCAGGTGCCAGGCGGCGGTATCGGCGCCGACGAAGTTGGGGATCATGCTCCACGCCGGACCAACGGCCGTGCCGGTGAGTTCGAGGCTGTGCCAGATCTCGTGGCGGATCACGTCCTTGTCCGGGCTGCGGCCGGCCCAGCGTCCCTGCTCGGTCATGGTGTCTACTCCTTGGCGACGGCGGCGCTGAGCGCGGCAAGCGGCGTCACCCAGCCGACGATGCCGCCCTGCGCCGCGATCATGGCGATGGTCGCTGCCCTGAACTCGGCGAAATAGCTCTCTGTGGCGTCCTCGATCAGCAGGCACTCATAGCCGCGATCGTTGGCCTCCCGCATCGAGGTCTGCACGCACACTTCGGTGGTGACGCCCGCGAACACCAGATGGGTGATCCCCAGCCCCTGCAGCCGCTCGTGGATGCCGGTGGCCCAGAACATGCCCTTGCCGGGCTTGTCGATGACGATCTCGCCGTCGATCGGGGCCAGCGCATCGACGATCTGGTTGCCGGGCTCGCCGGCCACCAGCAGCCGGCCCATGGCGCCGGTCTCGCCGATATGGAGGCTCGGATTACCGCGGCGGATCTTGGATGGCGGGCAGTCGGACAGGTCCGGCTTGTGCGCCTCGCGGGTGTGGATCACCGGCCAGCCCTGCTGGCGGAACAGCTGGATGAGCGCCGCCGTGGTGGGGATGATCGCCTCGAGCCGCGCCACATCGTTGCCGAGGCTGTCACCGAAACCGCCCTTCTCGATGAAGTCGCGCTGCATGTCGATGACGACCAGTGCGGTGTGCGCGGGATCGAGGGGGTATGGATAGGGCTTGGCGGGGATGTCGATCATCTCAATGTCCCGCCATATGCTGGCCGATCGTGTTGCGATCGGTGTCCTCGATCTTCGACACGTAGTTGATGGTTCCGCCCGACATCACCGCCACCCGGTCGGACAGCTCCAGTATCTCGTCGAGGTCCTCGCTGACCAGCAGCACCGCCGCGCCCTTGTTGCGCTGTTCCATGATCTGCGAGCGGATTTCAGATACCGAGGCGAAGTCGAGTCCGAAGCAGGGGTTGGCGACGATCAGCACGTCGACATCGCCCGACAGCTCGCGTGCCAGCACGGCGCGTTGCACGTTGCCGCCCGAGAGCGTCTCGATCGGCGCGTCTGGGCCCTGCGTCTTGACCCGATACCGGGCAATGAGTTCGCGCGCCTTGGCCTTCATCGGGCCAGGCGACATCCACCACCCGAGCTTTGCCACCGGCGGCTTGTCGAACGAGCGGAAGGCGATGTTCTCGGCGACGCTCATCTTGGGCACCGTGGCGTTCTTCAGCGGCTCTTCGGGCAGGCCGAACACCTTGAACTTGTCGTAGGCGCCACGATTGGGCTCAAAGCGCTCGCCGCGGATGAATATCCCACCATCGGCCAATGGCCGCTGGCCGCTCAGTACCTCGACCAGCGCCGACTGCCCGTTGCCCGACACCCCGGCAATGCCGACGATCTCGCCGGCCTTCACCTTGAGGTTGACCGACTTCACCACCGAGGCGCCGTCATTGTCGTCGGCGAACACCCCGGCCAGTTCCAGCACATCGCGACCCCCGGTGCTCTGCACCCGGCCCGAGCGCTCGCGGATCGGCGTGTCGCCGATCATCATGGCGCTCATGTCGGCGACGCTCACCGTCTTCGCATCGCCCGAACCGGTGAAGCGGCCGCGGCGCAGCACGGTGAAGTGGTCGCAGAATGCCTTAACCTCGCGGAACTTGTGCGAGATCATCAGCACGGTGATTTCCTTGCGGGCGGCCATGCCGCCGAGCAGCCCGAGCATCTCGTCAGCCTCGCCCGGCGTCAGCACCGAGGTCGGCTCGTCGAGGATCATGAAGCGCTGGTCGAGATAGAGCAGCTTCAGGATTTCCAGCTTCTGCTTTTCGCCCGCCGACAGCGACGACACCTGCGCGTTGAGCGGCACGCGGAACGGCATGGTGTCCATGAACGCCGCCAGCGCCCTGGTTTCCTTGCCCCAGTCGATGATGTCGGGCGCATCGGCGCGGGAGATCACGAGGTTCTCGGCCGCGGTCAGCGACGGCACCAGCGTGAAGTGCTGGTAGACCATGCCGATGCCGTGGGCGCGGGCATCGCGGGGCGACTTGATCGACACCTCCTGCCCATCGAGCAGGACCTGCCCCTTATCCCCGCTGTAAAAGCCCATGATACACTTCACCAGCGTCGACTTGCCGGCGCCGTTCTCGCCCAGCAACGCGTGGAACGAACCGGCGTCAACATTGATGGAAACATCGTCGAGCGCCCGGAGCGGCCCGAATATCTTCGTCATGCCAATGGCTTGCAGCGATGGGGCCCGCGATTTCTGCTCGTTCATGTGGCGTTCCCTAACGTTCATTTACATTCAGAACCGGCCCGAAGCGGCCAGAAACTCGTTCATCCGAGCACCGAAATCAGGTCAGCACTGCTGCCCACCGCGCCGAAAACTCCGCCCTGCATCTTGATCATGTCGATGGCCGCGAGGTGGTTCTCGACCTTCGTTGCGGCGCAGCAGTCCTCGAGCAAAACGCACTCGAAGCCACGATCATTGGCCTCGCGCATCGTGGTATGCACGCAGACATCGGTGGTGATGCCGGTGAGCACGATGTTGCGTATCCCCTTGAGCCGCAGGATCAATTCGAGATCGGTCGAGGCGAACGAGCCCTTCCCCGGCTTGTCGATGATCGCCTCGCCCGGCAGCGGCGCCAGTTCCGGGATGATTTCCCAGCCCGGCTCGCCGCGGACCAGAATGCGGCCCTGCGGACCCTGGTCGCCGATCCCCGCGCCGATCCGCTGCGAGCGCCACCGCTTGTTGGCCGGCAGGTCGCTGAGATCGGGCTTATGTCCTTCCCGCGTATGGATAATCGGATAGCCCCTGGCCCGGAACGCCGCCATCAGCCGCTTGAGCGGTTCGATCGGCGCGCGGGTCAGCGAGATGTCGTAACCCATTGAATCCACATAGCCACCGCGCCCGCAGAAATCAGTCTGCATGTCGATGACGATCAGCACGGTGTTGTCCGGCCGCAGATCACCGTCATAGGGCCAGGGATACGGGGTCGAGGCGATTGTTATCCCCGCGGGAACCATGGCCTCCATAATGCGCTCGTCGGAAACGGTCATGGGAGGCTCACTTGGTTATCGACAGTTCGCCGGGCACATCGCGGGCCGAGGCTTTCGATCCGGCCGAGATGATCATGATGACCAGCGTCAGGATGTACGGAGCGGCGTTGAAGAAGTAGTAGCCCGAGGTGATGCCCACCGCCTGCAGCGCCGGTCCGATCGCGCCGGCCGCGCCGAAGAACAGCGCGGCGAAGATGGCGCGGATCGGGTCCCAGCGGGCAAAAATCACCAGCGCCACCGCCATCAGTCCCTGCCCGGAGGACAGGCCCTGGTTCCAGATGCCGGGATAGTAGAGCGACAGGAACGCCCCGCCGATGCCAGCAAGAAAGCCCCCGGCCGCCGTGGCGAGGAAGCGCACCAGATCGACCGACACACCCATCGCCTTGGCCGATGCGGCGCTGTCGCCGGTCATCCGGACGATGAGGCCCCATTTGGTGTTCCGGAAGGCCCAGGACATGGCGACCGCGAGGAAAATCCCGACGAAAAACAGCGGGTTGACCTGCAGCGCCTGTGCCAGAGCCGGGTTGCCGGTCCAGTCACCGAGCGGAATGGAGTCGAGCTTGGGGGCCTGCGGCTGGATGAACGGCTTGCCGAAAAAGAAGGCCAGCCCGGTGCCGAAGCTCATCATGGCGATGCCGACGGCAATGTCGTTCACCTTGGGCAGCTTGCAGATATAGCCATGCAGCGCCCCGAGGAAGAGCCCCGACATCCCCGCCGCCAGCACGCCCAGCCACGGGCTGCCGGTGAGGTAGGAGGTCGCGTAGGCCACCATGGCGCCGAGCACCAGGTTGCCCTCGAGCCCGAGGTTGATGCGGCCGGATTTCTCGGTGAGCGTTTCGCCGAGCGCCACGAACATGAACGGGGTGGAGACGCGGATGGCGCCGCCGAGCATGGCGATGAGGACGGTGAGGACGGCGTTGTCCATTTACGTGCGATCCCCCGTGGCCTTGACCTGGAATATCTTGAACCGCCCGTAGAGCGTGTCCGACACCAGCAGCACCACGAAGAGCATGCCCTGCAGCACGAGGATGGTGGCGTCGGGCATGTCCATGCGCCGCTGGATCACGCCGCCCGCCGCCGCCAGCGCGCCGAACAGGATCGCTACGGGGATGACCGCGATGGGGTTCTGCCGGGCGAGGAAGGCGACGAGGATGCCGGTGAAGCCGTAGCCCGCGACCAGCGAGGCGTTGGCCTGCCCGTGGATGACCGCCACCTCGAAGAAGCCGGCGAGCCCGGCGCAGCCCCCGGCGATCATGCAGCAGATCACCATCAGCCAACCAACCGGCAGGCCCTGGGCCCGCGCCGCACGCAGGTTGCCGCCAGTCATCCTAGCGGCGAAGCCGAAGGTGGTGCGGCTCATCAGCACCCACAGCACGATGGCGAGCACAATGCCCGCCGCAAGGCCCCAGTGCACGTCGGTACCTGGGATCGAGCCGATGCGGTAGGCGTCGCCGATCGGCATGGTGGACGGCTTGTTGGCCGACGCCGGGTCGCGCAGCGCGCCTTCGACGAAGAAATTCATGATGGCGATGGCGATATAGCTCATCAGCAGCGAGGCGATGGTCTCGTTGACGCCACGCGCGTATTTCAGCCAGCCGGTGAAGCCGACCCAGAGCCCCCCGGTGATGATGCCGGTCGCCGCCATGACGGGCAGCGTCACCAGCGGCGGCACACCACCCGACACCAGCGGAATGGCGATGGCGGCGGATGCAAAGCCGCCCAGCACCAGCGCCCCCTCGCCGCCGATCATGGTGAGACCAATGCGGGCCGGGATGGCGAAGGCCAGCCCGGTCAGGATCAGCGGGGCGGCGCGTTGCAGCGAGTTCTGGATGGAGAAGGAGGAGCCGAAGCCACCGGTCCAGACCAGCGCGTAGAACTGCAGCGGGTCCTTGCCGATCAGCAGCAGAAACACCGCAAACAGCAGGGCGGATGCGATGATGGCGCCAACCGGGATGGAGATGGCCTCGGCAAAGCGCAGGAACTGCAGGTTGCCGGTCTTCTCGGCAGGAACTACGGCGTTGTCGGCTGCTTGAACTGTCATCCACTGGGCTCCGCGCTGGGCACTGGGATCCTCACCCGTGCAACGGGGGAGGGGGACCGGCGAAGCCGGTGGAGGGGGCGGCGGAGGGTACAGAGCGGGTGTTCGCCCCCTCCACCGCCTATGGCGGTCCCCCTCCCCCGCTTCGCCGGGGAGGACCAGGCCGTCGGCGCCTTGACTCAGGTGATCGAGCCCTGCACGCCCTCGAGCAGCCAGTTCATGCCGTCGAGGTAGGGGTCGTAGTTGTCGTAGTCCTTGTCGACGACGACATTGCCGGCATTGTCCTTCAGCATGCCCTTGTAGATCGGCGCGCCACCCTTCAGCGCTTCGATGGCTGCATCGGCTGCCTTGATGGCCTCGGGGGTAGCGCCGGCGCCATAGGGCGTGTTGCGCAGCATGTCGTTGTTGTAGCCGCCGACAAGGAAGTTCGGCGGCGTCTTGCCGGCGGCGATATCGTCGGCATACGTCTTGTAGATCGTCTCCCACTTGTATTCGGCGCCGGTAATGAAGCCCTTCGGCGCAAGCGGGGCCTGCGAGGCGTTGTGGCCACAGGTCTTGACGCCGCGGCCCTCGGCCGTCTCGATCACCACCTTGGGGCTGTCGACGTGGCAGGTGATCACATCGCAACCTGCATCGACCAGCGCGTTGGTCGCCTCGGCCTCACGGACCGGCAGGCTCCACTCGCCGGTGAAGATCACCTGCACGGTCGCATTGGGATTCACCGAGCGGGCGCCGAGCAGCACCGAGTTGATGTTCGACAGCACCGACGGGATGGGCTTCGCCGCGACGAACCCGATCTTGCCGGTCGGCGACGAGAGCCCCGCCGCGACACCATCCACGTAGTGCGCCTGGTTCAGGTAGGGAAAGTAGGAGCCGGCGTTCTGCGGATCGGTATCCTTGTTCCACAGCGGCGCCGCGTGGCGGAACGTGACATCCGGATACTTCTTGGCCAGTTCGACCACGAACGGGCTGTAGTAGCCGAACGAGGTGGCAAGGATCAGGTTCGCGCCATCGAGATTGATCATCGACTCCATCGACTTGGAGACGGCGTCGGTCTCGGGCACGTTCTCCTCTTCCACCACGGTGATGCCCGACACCGCCTTCAGCGACGCGACCGATACGGCATGCGCCTGGTTCCAGCCGAAATCATCCTTTGGTCCGACATAGACTATGCCGAGCACCACATTGGTCTGCGCGCGCGCAAACCCGAACGGCAGTGCCGTAGCGGCGAGCCCGGCGGCTCCGACACGCAGCAGCGATCGACGCGAGATGGAAGTGAAGGTCATGACGTTGTTTCCCCGATTGCACCTGTGCGACGCGGCACACCCTGCAGCGGCCCCGTCCTGCCAAGGTCAATGCAAACCACGTGCCAATTCGCCTGGAACAGAGTAAACGCGAAACCTTCAAGTAATTCAGATATTTAGCTGGCGCCCCTACAACCCAGCACCGCTCTGCGCAATTGCTGAAGTGCACAAAAAATGCCCGAATACGATACCATTGCCTGCATAATGGGCATAAATAACGTCATTGCATACAATTCATGAAGACACATTAAGTCACGCCCTTAGCCAGGGCGTTTAATGTCGCGATCAAGAGGGGCTGGAGCGGGTGAAGGGAATCGAACCCTCGTCGTAAGCTTGGGAAGCTTCTGCTCTACCATTGAGCTACACCCGCGACGGGTCTGTATGTGCCGAAAGCGTGGGCTGGCGTCAAGGTGGTGAGGAGGACGGATCACCTCGTGCAAGTCTGCGCCGGCACTTTGCTTACTGAGTGCAACACCCGGCTTTTCCTCC
The DNA here is from genome assembly GCA_945888565.1 of Devosia equisanguinis. GTDB lineage: Bacteria > Pseudomonadota > Alphaproteobacteria > Rhizobiales > Devosiaceae > Devosia_A > Devosia_A equisanguinis_A. Next base: position 15,037 of record CAMDAL010000046.1, read on the forward strand.
ATGTCGACCGCAGACCGGTTCCCCGATTTGGTGAAGGGCGGCACATGCCGAGCGCAGAGTCCTTGCGAAGTGCTGGTGAACGGACGCTAGGCTACGGTTTAGCCCGCGCCGCTATTCTCGACCTTCCGGCCAAACCAGATTACGCTCGCACGCGCAGCCACTGAGCCATCGATCCTTGCGGCGACCACAGGTGGGCACTGATGTCCCTAGCTATCTACAAGTCAATCGCAACGGACGGATGGGACATCCCAAAGCAAGGTCTCTTTGACCTGAATTATCGACTGCATCCACTCCTGCCGGTCAATATGCTGTATTTCGCCGTGCCCAAGGCCGGGGTAATTACCCACCCCCTTGTCATCGGGGTAAATCCCTGAATCTCTGGGGCTATGGACAGAGGTGATTTGCAGCAGCTCAGCAAAGAGCAACTGATCGAGTTGGTGCTGCGGCTTCCGCGGCCCGACAAGAAGTCGCGCACCTCTTCCAAGCCGCCTTCCACCGACAAGAAGGAAAAGCGCGAGGGCTCACGCCCCGGCGGAGCGAAGCTCGGGCATGAGCCGCACACTCGGCGGCTGGCCGATGACCCCGACGAATTCCGCGACCATGTGCCGGGTGTTTG
>CAMDAL010000047.1 GCA_945888565.1 Devosia equisanguinis
GCTAGCCCGCGGCCATCAAAGTTTCAACATGTGCGGCGACGCCGGTGGCCAGTCCCTGCCGGTCATACCCACCTTCCAGCATCGAGACGACACGCCCGTCGCAGAGCCGCGTCGCGATGCGGCAGAGCCGTTCGGTCAGCCAGGCAAAATCCTCGGGCCGCCAGTTGAGACCGGCGAGCGGGTCGCGGTAGTCGGCATCGAACCCGGCCGAGATCAGCAGGAAATCGGGGTGGAAGGCCTCGAGCGCCGGGAGAATCCGCGCCTCGTAGGCTTCACGCATTTCTGCGCCGCCGGTTCCCGCAGCCAGCGTGGCGTTGCAGATGTTGCCGACGCCGGTGAAGCTTTCCGGCCCGGTGCCGGGATAGAGCGGCCACTGGTGCGACGAGGCGTAAAACACCGTCGGGTCGGCCTGGAAGATATTCTCGGTGCCATTGCCGTGATGCACGTCGAAATCGACGATCGCCACCCGCTCGGCCCCGAACTTGCGTTGCGCCTCGCGCGCCACCACGGCGATGGTGTTGACGAGACAGAAGCCCATCGGCCGATCGTGCTCGGCGTGATGGCCGGGCGGACGCACGGCGCAGAAGGCGTTGCGGACGCTGCCCAGCGCCACTTCTTCGAGCGCCAGCAAGCCGGCGCCGAGCGCCGTCGCGGCCGCATCGAGCGAGCCGGAGGCAATGAAGGTGTCCTCGTCGATCCGCGCGATGCCTTCAGCGGGCCTGGCCTGCGCCAGCTGCCGCAGGTAGTCGCCCGGGTGGACGAGTTCGGCGAGCGTCAGATCGCCCGACGGGGCGTCCATGCGCTTCAACGCGGCAAACTTCGCATGGCTCAGCGCCTCCTCCACCGCGCGGATGCGGTCGGGCCGTTCCGGATGGCCGGCAGGAGTGACGTGGCTGTCGAAATTGCGCTGGGAAACGAGCAGAGTGGTCATGAAGGGCCGCCGATTGCCGGTGAAGCTTGACGTTCAGACGCCGCAGTTGTCAAACGGCCGGCAACAGAACCCGTTCATAACCGCTGATATGCCGCCTGGCACCCCGTTCACCCGCTCCGACATCCCGCACCTCGCCGCCCTGCTGCGGCAGGGTGAGGTCGTGGCGTTTCCGACCGAGACGGTCTACGGGCTTGGCGCCGATGCGACCAGTTCGGATGCGGTGCTCAGGATTTATGAGACCAAGGGCCGGCCGCGCTTCAACCCGCTGATCGTCCACGTCGCCGACCTTGCCATGGCCGAGCAGCTGGCCGAGTTCAGCTCGCTCGCCCTCCGGCTGGCGGGTTTCTGGCCCGGTCCGCTGACACTGGTGCTGCCGCGCAAGCCCGATGCCGGGCTCAGCGACATCGCGACCGCCGGGCTCGATACGGTGGGCATCCGCATCCCCAACCATCCGCTGGCGCAGGAACTGATCCGGGCCGCTGGACGGCCGCTGGCCGCGCCAAGCGCCAATCCATCGGGGCGCCTGTCGCCGACGACGGCAGAGCAGGTGCTGAAGGGGTTCGGCGGCCGTGTGCCGGTGCTCGACGGCGGCCCGGCCGATGCCGGTGTCGAGTCGACCATCCTCGCGGTCACCGGCGATACTGTCACCCAGCTGCGGGCGGGCGCCCTGCCCCGCGACGTGGTCGAGGCGCTGATCGGCCGTCCCGTTACCATTGCCGAGGAAGGTGGACCGGTCACCGCGCCCGGCATGCTGGCGAGCCACTATGCGCCCAACGCGCGACTTCGGATTCACGTGGAACATCCGGAGCCGGGCGAGGCGTATCTGGCCTTCGGTGACCGACCCGGCAGGCTGAACCTCAGCCCAACCGGCGACCTCCACGAGGCGGCGCGCAACCTGTTTGCCATGCTGCACCAGCTCGATGCGGAGGCGGAGCGCATTGCCGTGGCGCCGATTCCGGATACCGGGCTCGGCGAGGCGATCAACGATCGGCTTAAGCGGGCCGCCGCGCCGCGCTGACGCGATCCTGTGATCGATCCGCTCGCCGTCGCTGACGGACTATTGAGCCACCAGCGGCTTAGTTTTTCGCATGTCCATCGAACCACTCAGCACCAAGGTGGGGCTGGCCGAACTGGTCAGCGCCCTCGCTTGCTTGCGGGGGACGGGGACCAAGCGAGGCTTGGTGGAGGGGGAGCAACAAGCCGCTCTACCAGGAGCTACTCTCTGACCCTGTAGGGCTTCTGGTCGCGCCAGAAGCGCATCAGGCTTTCGAGGTCGGGCTCGCCGGCTTCGGGCAGGACGACGCGCAGGGTGACGAACAGGTCGCCGGTGCCGTGCAGGCCCTTGCCCTTCAAGCGCAGCGCCTTGGTCGTGTTGGCGGACGGTGGCAGGTTGAGTTCGACCGAGCCTTCGAGCGTCGGGACGCGGACCTTGCCGCCGAGCACCGCCTCGTAGAGCGTGATGGGCAGGTCGACGCGCAGGTCGGCGCCATCGCGGCGGAACTGCTTGTGGCGCTCGAACTTGACCGTGACGATGGCGTCGCCCGCTTCGCCCGACAGCGGCGAGGCAACACCCTGCCCCTTGAGGCGGATCTGCTGGCCCTCTTCGACCTTCTCGGGCAGCTTGACGTTCAGCGTCTTGCCGGTCGGCATGCGCAGCGGCACGCTGCCGCCGGCATGCGCCTCTTCGAGCGTGATTGTGGCCGTCAGGTTGAAATCTTCGCCCCTGAGATTCTGCGAACGGCCGGGGTTGAAGCCGGCGCCGCCTGCCCCGCCGGCGCCCGAGCCGGTGAACGGGTCCCAGCCGGCGCTGCCGGCGCGAGGGTTGGCGCGCTGCTGGCCGCCGAAACCGGACATGAATTCCTTGAGGATATCCTCGGCCGAAAAGCCGGCCCCGGCGCCCGGCCCGCCGGGACGCGCGCCAGCACCACCGCGGAAGCCGCCGAAGCGCGGATTGCCGTCCGGGTCGATCTCGCCGCGATCATAGGCGGAACGCTTCGAGGCATCCGACAGGAAGTCGTATGCCGAGGAGATCTCCGCGAATTTCGCGTGGGCCTTGGGGTCGTCCTGGTTCTGGTCGGGGTGATGCGCCTTGGCGAGCTTGCGGTAGGCGGACTTGAGGTCCTTCTCGCTCACCGATTTCTGCACCCCGAGCACGGTGTACGGGTCGCGCATGGGTTCTTTCAAAATGAGCGCCGGAGGGGTTTGCTTTCGGGCCCGGCACCCTCCTATATGGCGACGCATACCGGGCTTGTCCAGACCGGGTGGAGGGCAGAGAATCATGGCGGGAACAACACTTACGGACCGGCTTTTCGACGATGCGGACACCGCGCCGATCGATCCGTGCTCGCTGTTCGAGGACTGGTTCACGCAGGCGCAGGAGCGCGAGCCCAACGATCCGCACGCCATGGCGCTCGCCACGGTCGACGAAAACGGGATGCCCGACGTCCGCATGGTGCTGCTGAACGCCCGCGACGCCCGCGGCTATTGCTTCTTCACCAACTTCGAAAGCGACAAGGCCCGGCAGCTGCTGGCCAACCCCCAGGCGGCCTTCGTTATGCACTGGAAGAGCCTGCGCCAGCAGATCCGCGTGCGCGGACCGGTCGAGGTTGTGGACGATGGTGAGACCGACGCCTACTTCGCCAGCCGCTCCCGCGTCAGTCAGATCGGCGCGCATGCATCCAAGCAGTCGCGCCCGCTCGCCAACCGCTATGCGCTGCTCGAACGGGTCGAGACGCTGAAGAAGAGCTTTGGCGAGGACGAGCCGGTGAACCGGCCCGCCCACTGGAAGGGTTTCCGCATCGTGCCGCAGGTGCTGGAGTTCTGGAAGGACGGCGCCAACCGGCTGCACGACCGCGTCCGCTTCACCCGCACGCTGCCCGGCGGGGCATGGAGCCGGCAGCGGCTTTACCCATAGCCGCAGTATTTCATGGCGCGTTCAGACGTTGCGGTTACGGTGACGTGCAATAACGCCGAGGGGCCTGCGCCGACATGTCCGTAACCACCGAGGGACCGTGGGGCATGCCCCAGAAATCCCGAACCGAAGTGCAGTTTTCCGGCCGGCGCGGCGAACTGTTCGGCCGGCTGCTGCGTGGCTATCTGCTGATGCTGCCGACGCTGGGGCTCTATCGTTTCTGGCTCACCACCACGAAGCGCCGTTTCTACTGGCAGAACACGGTGATCGCCGGCGACCGGCTGGAGTATACCGGCTCGGCGACACAGCTGCTGGTCGGGTTCCTGTTCGCGCTCGGGGTGTTCCTGCCGATCTATCTCGGCTTCTTCTACCTTTCGTTCCAGTCGGGGCTGGTGACCGCGATCGGCTATGGGGCGGCGGCGCTGCTGCTGTGGTTCCTCTCGGGCTACGCGATCTATCGCGGCCGCGATTTCCGGCTGTCGCGCACACTGTGGCGGGGTATCCGCTTCGACCAGCGGGGCAGCGCCTGGGCCTATGCGGTTCGGCGGTTCCTGTGGTCGCTGCTGGTGGTGGTGACGGCGGGGCTGGCCTACCCGTTCATGGCCGGCGACCTCTGGCGCTATCGCTACACCCACACATGGTTCGGTGACCGGCAGTTCAGTTTTGCCGGCAGCTGGAAGACGGTGGCCGGGCCGTTCTACCGGGCGTGGCTGGTGCTGGCGGCGACAATCGGCGTCGCAATATGGGGACTGGTCGCGAACGTCCGCAGTTATGCCTCGTCAGACATGGGCACGGCGGCAAGCTTCGGCATGCTGGCTACCCTCGGCACGGTGCTGGCCTTCGTAGCGGCCGCGTTCTGCTTCCTCTACTACCGGTCCCGCGAGGCAACGCGGATGTTTTCGGCGGTGCGGCTCGGCGAGGCGGCGCTCGTGGTGAAGGTGAGGGCGCGTTCGCTGCTTGGGCAGTACCTGCTGTACGGACTGTGCCTGATCGCAGCGCTGATCGTGTTGGGCATCCTGGGCTTTGTCATCGCCCGGGCCTTCAACGCCAACCTCAGCGGCGAGTTCTCGGCGGCCAATATCGCGAGGGCCGGCTGGGTCGGGCTGGTGCTGGCGGCGGGGGGTTACCTTGCGACGCTGTCGGCCTTCACGCTCTTGGGCGAGGTGTTCATCGACTGCGGCTTCTGGATGCTGGTGTCGCGCCATGCCACCATCGACAATCTCGAGAGCCTCGACGGCGTCCGCGCCACTACCGAAGACAAGTCGCTGGCTGGCGAGGGGCTCGCCGACGCGCTCAACGTGGGGTCGTTCTGATGCCGCTCTTGGCCCGCTACAGCGACGGGACCGTCGCCGCCATGCGCGACGTGGTGCTGGCGCTCGACCAGAGCCTCGCCCGCCCCGAACTCATCATCGCCGACCGAGAGAGCTACGACGAGATCGACCGCTGGCCGGTGGACCAGGTGTTCTCGCTGCCGGCGCACCAGAGCGAACTACGCGTCGGGGTGGAGGGCCGGCCGGTCGGGGCGCGCCTCGTGTTCAGCGGCGCCGAACCGGTGAAGGTCGCGCACTCGATCTTTCCCGAGCTGCATCGCCATCGCCGCCGCGAGGCCGGCAAACAGTTGCGCATCCTCGGCGTTTCGACGCTGGCGCTGGTGTCGGTGGTGGTGGCCTATGTGATCGGCGTGCCGCTGATCGCCAACCGGGTGACCGCAGTGGTGCCGCCGCAGTGGGAGGCGAACCTCGGCGAAGCGGCGGAGGGGCAGATCCGGCAGATCATCGGGGCCGAGGGCGGCTTCACCGTTTGCGACAGCAACCCCGACAGCCTCGCCAACCGGGCCATCAGCCGCTTCACCACCGCGGTGATGGAGGGCACGGATTCGCCGTTCGACGCGCGGATCACCGTGGTGAAATCGGAGGTGCCGAATGCCTTCGCACTGCCCGGCGGCCAGTCGTACTATTTCTCCGCGCTGCTGAAGGAGACCCGTTCGGCCGACGAGTTCGCCGGGGTGATGGCGCATGAGCTCGGTCACGTGGTCCACCGGCACGGCATGGAGGGGCTGATCGCCAGTTCGGCCACCGGCCTGCTGGTCGGCTTCGTGCTCGGCGACATGACCAATATCTCGGTGGCCGCCGCCATCGGCGCGACGCTGATCGACAGCCGCTTCTCGCGTGAGGCTGAGCGGGCGGCCGATCGGTTTGCCGCCGAGGCAGCGGTGCGGCTCGGTTTCGACCCCACCGCGCTCGCCACGCTGCTGGAGCGGGTGGCGGGGGATGGCGAAATGAGCCAGTCGCTCGCCTTTCTCTCCACCCACCCGCTGACCGCCGAGCGGCGCGTGGCGCTCGAGGAGATGGCGGCAGCCGCCGCGGGCTCGCCCCGCGATCCGGTGTTCTCGGAGGCCGAGTGGCAGGCGATCCGCACCATGTGCGACGGGGTTGTCCCCAGCCAGTCGTTGGAGGTGTACATGACACCTTCCTTGCGGGTGCAGCCTATGCCAAGCAACTGACAGTTCGGGCGGCCACATCTCGCATGCGCATCCTCATCCGTACCTCCAAATGGGCAATCTGGGCCCGCCGCTTCGGCAGCCTCGCGGTGCCGTTGACGGTGGTGCCGGTGCTTCTGCATCGCGAGCAGTTCATCTCGTCCACCGATTTCGCCATCGTCGAATCGGTGGCGGCCGGGGTGGCAGCGCTGGCGCTGATCCTCGCACTCAGCGCCTTTGCGCGGCTCTGGATCACCGGTGACCAGGGCTGGGGCAAGGCCAGCTGGGGTTTGCTCTTCGCCATCATCTGCCTGTTACCCTTCGGTTATCTGGCGGCGCAGGCGGCGCGCTACCCACAGGTCAACGAGGTGGCGACCAGCTTCGGCGATCCGCTGCCGCTCAGCTCGTCGATCCGCGTCGTGCCCACCGGAGCGGCGCTGCAGGAGCTGATCGAGACGACCTTCCCCAACGCGCAGAGCCGCAGCTACCCGATCGATGCGACGCAGATGTTCGCGACCATCGGGGACCTGGTTGAGGATCGCGGCTGGGAGGTACGCACCCGGCGGGCCCCGCCGACATCGCTCGATGCGGGGCAGCTCAACGCCATTTCGGTGAGCCTGTTCGGGTTTCGCGACGAAGTGGCCATCCGCGTTGCCGGCTCGCCGGCGGGCTCCACCGTCGACATGCGCTCGGTGCCGCTGAGCGGCTTTCACGATTTCGGCGAGAACGGCCGGCGGGTGGAAGAGCTGCTGCTGGCGCTCGACGCCCAGATCACCCTGCTGCTGCGCAACGCCCCGCAGGCACCGGTGGCCGATGCCGAAGAGGTCGAGGCCGGCGAACCCGAACCGGCAGAGTAGCCGCTAGGTCCGCGACGGGAACAGCGTCAGGCAGAACAGCCCTTTGGCGGCGCCGATGCGGCCGCGGTCGGCCAGATACTCCGCGTGCGCCTTCAGCGTCATTTGCGCGGCTGGCCGGAGTGCCAGCGACAGCGACGGATAGATGCGCTGCTGGAGCTGGCTGAGGGTTCTGGCCCCCGCCTCGACTGCCGCGACGACCTGCAGGTTGCGCATCTCGCGGTGGCCCAGCAGGGCGCGGGCGTAGGCCGGGCCGCCGACGATCGCCCCGCCATGCGCCGGCAGGTAGTGCTGCCAGGCGAGGCCGATGACCTTTTCGAGCGAGCGCAGATAGTCGCTCATTGAACCATCCGGCACCGGCACGAGGGTGGAGTTCCAGCCCATGATGTGGTCGCCGGTGAACAGCCAGGGTGTGCCGGCAAGCCCGAAAGCGAGGTGATTGGCGCAGTGCCCGGGCGTCGCGATCACCTCGAGCGCCACGCCGCCCGCAGCAATCCGCTCGCCATCGGCCAGCACGCGATCCGGTTCGAGCGTCCAGTCGCTGTCGCTGGCAACCGGGTCGAGCTCGAAGAAGCGTCGCTGGCGGCTCGCCCGATGCCGGCCACCGAACCAGACCGGTGCGCCAGTCTCGGCCTTGAGCCGGCGGACCAGCCCGGTATGGTCGCGATGGGTGTGGGTGAGGACGATCGCCTCGACCCGCCGCCCGCCTATCGCCAGCCGGAGCGCAGCGAGATGCGCCGGGTCGTCCGGACCCGGATCTAGCACCAGCACCGAATCACCACCGGCGATGAAGGTGTTGGTGCCCTTGAAGGTGTACGGGCCGGCATTGGGCGCAGTGACCCTTACAACAGACGGTGCGACGGGCACCGGCCGCCCCGTTTCCGGGTTGAAATCGGTGTCGAACGCGATTGGCGGATTCGGGGCCACCATTGCGCTCCTCATGGCGAGGGACTAGTAATTCGGCATCAGCAATGCCCCTGTTTCAGAAGGATTGGCAATGGCCTTGACACTGACCACCCCCAACACCGTGCTCGGTGCGCTGAGCCCCAAGGCAGGGACCGCGCGGCTCGCCACCAATCTTGCCACCGTGGTGCTGGGTTCGCTGCTGCTCTGGGCCTCGGCCAAGATCAGCGTGCCGATCACCCCGGTGCCGGTGTCGCTGCAGAGCTTCGCTATTGCCGTGCTCGCCGCATCGTTCGGCTGGCGCATCGCGCTCTCGACCATGCTGCTCTACATCGCCCAGGGCCTCAGCGGCCTGCCGGTGTTCGCCTATGGCGGCGGCATCCAGTACCTGATGAGCCCGTCCTTCGGCTTCATCCTCGGCTGGCTGCCGATGGCGTTCATCATCGGGCTCGCGGCCGATCGCGGCCTGTCGGGCAAGGTGCTGCCGCTGTTCGCCGCCATGCTGGTGGGCGATGCGGTATCGTTCGCCTTCGGTTTCTCGTGGCTGCTGGCTGCCGGCAACATCATCGTTTCGACGGGCGCGGCGCTGCCGGGCTGGCTCGATGCGAACAACCTGCTCGGTTCGGCCTTCGATGGCGCGGTGAAACCCTTCGTGCTGTGGGACATCGTCAAGATGGCCTTTGCGGCCGTGACCGTCGCCGGCCTGTGGCAGTTCGCCCGCAAGCGCGCCTGACCGGCCTGTTTCACGTGAATCGAAAGGGCCGATCCAGGCGACTGGGTCGGCCCTTTTGCTTGTCCAGATAAGTTGACTATTTCGATCCGAATATGTAGCGCTCCAGCCGATGACTGGAGAACTGGCATGGCGCAGATCAAGCTGATGACCGGGACGGTGCTGGGCCGCGGAAACGTGACGCCGGGCATGGTGCGGGTAACGCTTGGCGGCGACGGGCTCAGGGACTTCCGATCCACTGGGGTGGGCGACGAATATGTCCGCTTCTTCTTCCCCGACCTCGACACCGGCGAACTGGTGCTGCCCGATATCGACGCGCAGGGCTTCTGGAAATGGCCGGAGGGCCGGAAGCCGTCGCATTGCGAATGCTACACCATCCGCCATGTCCGTACGTCTGCCGCGGGCAACGAGATCGACGTGGATTTCGTCGTGCATGAGGGTGGCCGGGCCAGCGAGTGGGCGCAGCAGGCGGAGCCCGGCGACACCATCGCGCTGCGCGAGCCGAACGGGCTCTACGAGGCGCCGACCAACGCCGACTGGCAGCTGTTCGTTGCCGATGCCACCGGCCTGCCGGCGCTCGGCCGGCTGCTGGAAGGCCTGCCCGAAGGGACCGAAGCCCGGGCCATTGTCGAAATTCCCGATGCCGGGCACGAGCAGCAGTTCGTGACGAAAGCCGCGCTCAAGCTCGTCTATCTGCACGGCAGCGGCAACGGCGTGGGGCCAAGCCGGCTCGAGGCGGCGGTGCGGAGCGTCAGTGTGCCGAAGGGCCGGGTGCCTTATGTGTGGGTGGCGGCCGAAAGCAAGACGGTACGGCCGATCCGCAAGTATCTGCGGCACGAGCTGGGCTTTGCGGCGACGAGCTACTCGGTCACCGGCTACTGGACCGACAAGCTCGCCGAGTGGGAACAACGCTGGGCGGCGCTCGACCCGGCCGTCAAAAAGCAGATCGACGACCTCTGGCGCTCCGGCCGCGACGGCCAGGAAGTCGCCGACGAGGTCGAAGCCCGGATGGAGCAGTTCGGGCTCTGAGGCCGCTGGCCGGGCGGTTATCACCCAGGATCGCAGCCTGCCCGAAACACGCGTGATCGCACTCGGCAACAGCGGTTCAGCGATGGCGCAGTTTTTCCACCAGCGCCGCCAGAGCGGGCGAGGACTGCCGCCGGTGGGGGTAGAAGAGGTGATAGCCTTGGAAGGTCGGGCACCAATCCTCCAGGGCCTCGCGCAATCGTCCGTCCTGCAGGTAGGGTCGGGCAAGATCGAGCGGCACGTATGCCAGCCCAACCCCATCCAGCGCCCCCTGCAGCACTGGCATGATGTTGTTGAACGCCAGCTGCCCATCAACCCGGACGTTGAGGGCACGGCCGTCCTTCTCGAACTCCCATGCGTAGATGCTACCGGCCGACGTCAGCCGGAGATTAACCGCCACGTGGTTGGTCAGCTCCTGCGGTGTCTGGGGCGGCGACCTGCGCTCGAAGTAGCCGGGTGAGCCGACGACGGCAAAGCGCCAGTCCGGCCCGATCCGGACCGCGATCATGTCCTTGCTCAGTGCCTCCCCGAGCCTGACCCCGGCGTCGATCCGCTGCTCCACGATGTTGGTGAAGCCATAGTCGACGATCAGCTCGACGCTGATGTCCGGGTACTCCCGCAGGAAGGCGGGCAGCATCGGTTGGAAGATCGTAACGATGGCGTCGTCGGTGCAGGTGATCCTGACCGTGCCCGCGGGCTTGTCGCGCAGTTCGCCGATGGACGTCAGCTCCGCCTCGATCTGGTCGAAGTGCGGGCCAACCGACCGCATGAGGCGTTCCCCGGCCTCGGTGGGGGCGACGTTGCGCGTGGTCCGCGTCAACAGGCGGACGCCCAGCCGGTCCTCCAAGCCCTTGACCGCATGGCTCAGGGCCGATGGCGTGATACCGAGCCGGGCTGCCGCCTTGGTGAAGCTCTGCTCCCGCGCCACCGCGAGAAACGCCTGAACGTCCTGCACCTTCTCGACCATTGGTGAAAATCTCTCACAAGAGCATCCGGATTGCAGGCCTAATCCTCGGAACAGTCGATGGCTATCTTCCTCGGCGACGCAACAGCAATCGGCGACCCGAAATGACGCAGCCAGTTCTGACCCGGCGTACCCTTCTAGGGTTTGCGCTTTCGACCCCGTTCCTATCTGTCATCACCCCGAGCATTGCGCAGGACAATCCGACCATGCAGCTCCGCTTCACCTTTGGCGACCAATCCTTCACAGCGACGCTGGCAGACAACGCCTCGGCGCGTGAGCTGGCCGACATGCTGCCGCTCGACCTCACCATCAGCGACTTCGGCGGCAACGAGAAGATCGCCTACCTGCCCCGCAAGCTGACGCAGCTCACGCGCGGACCGTTCCCGAACGCGGCCCCCGGTGATCTCTGCTACTACGTCCCGTGGGGCAACCTGGCCCTCTTCCACGGCGGCTACGAAAGTACCCGCGACCTCGTTCGCCTCGGGCGTCTCGACGGTGACGTCAGCACCCTGCTGGTGCGCGGCGAGTTCCCGCTGCGCGTCGAGCGCCTCTAAGGATAAACCCAATGCACATCATCCGCTCAGGCTCGACCCCGTCGGGCAAAGGTCCGACCGACTGGTTTACCGGGACCGTCCGCATCGACCCGCTGTTCAACCCGTTCGCCGCCGACCGGGTGCAGGGCGCCAGCGTCACGTTCGAGCCCGGCGCTCGCACGGCCTGGCACACGCATCCGCTCGGGCAGACCCTGGTGGTGACGTCGGGGTTTGGGCGGGTGCAGCGGTGGGGCGGCCCGATCGAGGAGATCGGGCCGGGCGATGTCGTCTGGTTCGGGCCGGGCGAGAAGCACTGGCACGGCGCATCTCCCGCCACGGCCATGACGCATATGGCGCTGCAGGAGGTTCAGAACGGCAAGGTCGTCGACTGGATGGAGAAGGTCAGCGATGAACAGTACGGCCGCTGACACCGCGACAGCCGGCGCCGGCACTCAGTGGGCCGCCGTCACCTGCCTCTCGCTGCTGACCTTTGTGCTGATCGCGTCAGAGTTCATGCCGGTGAGCCTCCTGACGCCCATCGCCAACGAGTTGGGCATCACCGAGGGTCAGGCTGGTCAGGCGATCTCCATCTCCGGCCTGTTCGCCGTGATCACCGCCTTGTTCGGCAACGCGCTCCTGAAGGGGCTGGACCGGCGAAACGCCGTGCTGCTCTACACCGCCCTGATGGTGGTGTCCGGCCTCATCGTGACGCTCGCACCCACCTACCTCGTCTTCATGGTGGGACGGGCGCTGATCGGGGTTTCCATCGGCGGCTTCTGGTCGCTCTCGACCGCCATTCTCGCTCGTCTGGTCTCCGGGAGCGACCTCCCGAAGGCCATCGCCATGCTGCAGGGCGGGACGGCCTTCGCGTCCGTGATCGCCGCACCGCTTGGTAGCTTCCTCGGCGGGCTGATCGGCTGGCGTGGGGCGTTCTTCATCGTCGTGCCCATCGGCCTCGCCGGGCTCCTGTGGCAGTGGGCGGTGATCCCGAAGCTTCCGGCGGACGGGGCGGTGTCGGTGGGACGCATGTTCGGGCTGCTCCGGGGGCGGGCTGTCGCCATCGGCATGGCCGCGACCACCCTCGCGTTCATGGGCCAGTTCTCGCTCGCGACCTACTTGCGCCCGTACCTCGAGGGCGTTGTGGGGCTCGACGTGAACAGCCTGTCGCTGGTCCTTCTTGGCCTCGGCCTCGCCGGGCTGGCCGGAACGGCGGTCGTCGGCCTCCTGCTGCGTTCCCGGCTGACCCCGGTGCTGGTTGGCATCCCGTCCCTGATGGCGCTGCTCGCGCTGCTGCTGATCGCCTTCGGCAATCTGCCCGTGGTGGTTGCGGCAATGCTCTTCGTCTGGGGCTTCCTCGCGAACCCCATCCCTGTCGCGTGGAACACCTGGATGACCCGCGTCATCCCCAACGACCTCGAAGCGGGCGGCGGGCTGCAGGTCGCACTGATCCAGTTCGCCATCACCGTCGGCGCATCGGTCGGCGGGCTGCTGTTCGACACCACCGGATGGTGGAGTCCGTTCGTCCTGGCTGCAGTGTTGCTGGCGGGGTCGGCCTTGCTCGCCACCCGAGCCGCTTCGACACGGTGAAGAGGACCTGCGACCCCCTGCGGCATCGCGCCAGAGCGCATCGCTGGCGCGGTCGCTCTTGCCATTGACCGGCCGGAGAACACGGTAGTCAACGCGTTCACCGCAGGGCCAGCCAAACGGCTGCGGGACCCCGGCTCGCGGTAATTTCTCATTCGTGAAGAACTGGCTGGGGCGCTAGGATTCGAACCTAGGAATGGCGGTACCAAAAACCGCTGCCTTACCACTTGGCGACGCCCCAACGGGGCGGTTGTTACAACGGTTCACCACGCGAGGCAACCAACGCCGGTCGAGCAAAATATCGGCGCTTGAACTGGCGGGGTCTCCCCGCTATAACGCCGCGAAACCTGATGACCGGCAGCCGGAAACTTCCCGAGTTTCAAGCGTTCCAGCGGCCATCATGGATCCCTGACGGAGTATAGCGCAGCCTGGTAGCGCACCTGCTTCGGGAGCAGGGGGTCGAGTGTTCGAATCACTCTACTCCGACCAATCAACCCCGGCCTCTCGCGAGGTCGGGGTTTTTCACACCGAAGGGGTTACCGACAGAGTTGGGGCCCGCTTGGGTCTTCTGTCGTGTCGTCGGCCCGCCGCTACCCAGCAATGCCCAATGCCGACGCACTGGCCAAGGCGTGTATGCGAGGGCAGGCAGTCGTTCGAGCAGAGATGATGCACGCCTGTCGATACGGTCAACCGGCCGACCGTTGAACTCCACCGCGACGCGCTGACCGTTTCGTCGCCGACGGCGCATATGTCTCAGAAGAAGCGTGGTGACATTGTGGCTGGCGCGGGCGATGGCTTCGCCGGACTTTACTCGGTTCGATCTGTTCAATGGCTTGGCTCAGGCCAGTCGCCTCTGACTCGGTAATTCCGCAGCCCGACACCTTCACTGAACGCACAACTCTCTATGCCAATCGGCGCGCAAGGCATCTAGGCGCTGCTCTGCCCGCTGGTTGCGACTTCGCGCCACCATGCGCATACTTGGTGGATGTCACAGTCCACCTCGTCGCATCTCTTTCCTGGCGTCCCTTTGGCTCTCGGCTCGGCCGTGCTCTTCGGCGCGTCTGCCCCAGCTACCAAACTGCTTTTGGGTGCAATTGACCCCTGGATGCTGGCAGGGGTGCTTTACCTGGGGGCCGGCATCGGGCTCGGCGTGGTTCAGGTCATCAGAGCGGCCATCGGACTTGGAAGCGCGGAAGCACCCCTTCGCCGGGCAGACCTCCCGTGGCTCGCGATTGTCGTCCTGTTTGGTGGGGTGCTAGGGCCGCTCATGCTGGTCTTCGGTCTCTCGCTGACCTCGGCGGCTTCGGGGTCCCTCCTGCTCAACCTCGAGGGGCTGATGACGATGGGCATCGCTTGGTTGGTCTTCCGCGAGAACGTTGACAAACGGCTGTTGCTCGGCGCGACGGCCGTTCTCGCCGGGGCCGTAGTATTGTCGTGGCAGGGTCAGGGCGCCTCTCTCGACATAGGCGGAATTCTGATCGCCGGGGCCTGCCTCGCCTGGGGTATCGACAATAACCTCACGCGGAAGCTCTCATCGGCAGACCCGGTCCAGATCGCCACAATAAAGGGACTAGTGGCTGGCGCGACTAACATCTTGTTGGCGTTCCTGCTGGGTGCTCGCTTTCCCTCTGGGGGTATCCTCGCAGCCGGGGGGCTCGCTGGCTTTCTCGGTATCGGCGTAAGCCTGGTCATGTTCATGCTGGCGCTTCGTCACCTCGGCGCCGCGCGAACCGGAGCTTACTTCTCGCTGGCCCCATTCATCGGCGCGCTGCTCTCGCTGGTCATTTTCAATGACGCCTTGACGCTGCAGCTGGTTATCGCTGGGGCGCTGATGGCTTTTGGGCTGTGGCTGCACGTGGCCGAACGGCACGAGCATGAACACGTTCACGAGCCGCTCGAGCATGAACATGCCCATGTCCACGACACGCACCACCAGCATGCGCACGATGGCCCGGTGGCTGAACCACACTCGCATTGGCATCGGCATGAGCCCGTGGCGCATTCTCACCCGCACTACCCCGACCTGCACCACCGCCATCGACACGGGTAACTCGCCTGTCTGTGGCACCCTCACCCGACATCCCCATGGGAGTGCTCGTCGCCGCCGACAGCATCGACGCGGCACGCGACTTATGCCGCGTGAAACAACAGGGTTACCAAGGCGAAGCTTAGCGTCCCAAGACCGACTGACCGGTGCGCAGGTTCTTGAGCACGATCGGCTCCCTTCTAGGCACTGCTGCCCGGCTTGCTGAGCGAGCAGTTCACCAGGCAGTGGATCTGGGAGCCGCCGGGCCACGGCCCCTTGGAGACGAGCGGCTGCCCGGCCATAGCATGTGAAACTCAAGGGCGGGTGTCGACGTAACTGCGGACGGTAAGTTCGAACGAGTAGCCCCCATGAGCGCGCTAAATCCTCTCGCCGTCACCGACAATACCCTCCTGATTGTGGACGACGACACTGTGTTTCTCGAACGTCTGGAACGGGCGATGGAGAAGCGCGGTTTTCATGTTCTGACCTCCGGCTCGGTAGCAGAGGGAACTCGGGTGGTTCAGCAAGAGGCGCC
>CAMDAL010000048.1 GCA_945888565.1 Devosia equisanguinis
GCCACACCCCCGCCTTCGCCCAGCGATTGTAGCGGTTATAGACCGTGGTGTAGGGGCCGTAGCGCTCGGGCAGGTCTCGCCACGGCGCCCCGGTCCGCAGGATGTGGAAGATACCGTTCAGCACCCGGCGGTCGTCGGTCCGCGCCACGCCACGTGGCTTGTTGGGCAGAAGCGGGGAAACGATGGACCACTCCTGGTCCGACAGATCGAAGCGAGCCATGTTCAAACTCCTCTCGTTCAGGAGTTTGAATCACAACCGGCCTCCGACCGGAATCCCTTTATGAGTACACAACCTAGTGCTCCGGCCTCGCTGACACCCCCTCCCTACCTCCGCTAGGGCGCTTGCGCGCCGAGCTTCGGTACCCTCCCCGCAAGGGGGAGGGTGAACAGCGTTCCCGCCTCCGTAGGCAACGACCCTCACCGCAGCGGGGTGCAGCGCGCTCAGACGCCCTACAGCACCACGATCCCCGAGTGCTTTGCCTTGGCCTCAGGCTCGACGTGGATGGTGACCTGGGCGTTTTCGACGGCTTCGCGCAGCTTGGCCTCGATGACGTCGCAGATGGCGTGGGCGGCTTCGACGGTCATGGTGCCGGGGACCACCAGGTGAAAGTCGATGAACACCATCTTGCCGGCCTGACGGGTGCGGATGTCGTGCGCCTCGATGGCGCCATCGGCGTTCGACGAGATGATGTCCTTGATCCGGCCGAGGACAGGCGCGTCGACCGATACGTCCATCAGCCCGATGACGCTCTGGCGCACCAGTTGCCAGCCTGACCACAGGATGGTGAGGGCGACGAATGCTGCCATGATCGAATCGAGCTGGACGAAGCCTGTCGCCACCGTCAGGAACACACCCACCAGCACGGCGGCGGTCGAGAGCACGTCGGTCATCAGATGCTGCCCGTCGGCCACCAGTGACAGCGACCCTTCGCGCTTGCCGGCGCGGAGGATGAACTGGGCCCAGACGAGGTTGATCAGCGTCGCCACCACCGAGACGCCGAGCCCCAGCGGATCGGCGGCAAAGGGCTGCGGGCTGGAGAATCCGTCCCAAGCCTTCTGGAGGATGAGGATGGCCGCGACGGCAATGAAGCCGCCGATGATGACGGCGGAGAAATACTCGGCCTTGTAGTACCCGTACTGCAGGTTGGCGTCGGCTGGCCGCGCAGCGAAGCGGATGGCGACGAGCGCCACGATGGCCGTCACCACATTGACGACGCTTTCGAGCGCATCGGAGTAGAGCGCGATTGAGCCAGTGGCATAGGCGGCAAAGGCCTTGAGGGCGAGCACCAGCAGCCCTACGGCAAGGCTGCCATAGGCGATGGTGATGACGTTGCTGCTGCCCCTGCTGACCATGCGTGGCCCATATCCAGCCGCCGGCTGGCTGACAAGTGCCTGTATTTGCGAGTGATTTTCAGAAGCCTTCCAAACTGGGCTAAGCCCTTGATCCTGCGCGCGGCAGCTGCCACTGGCTCGCAATTGCGGGTGCCTTGCATGCCCGCAATGCACAGCCGCGAGGGGTTCCGCAGGGAATCGTTGCCCCGAACGGCGCCAACGCCTACAACGCCGCCCTGGCGCAGCGTTCCTTCAAGGGCTGAAACTCATGCCCGGTGCGGTCGACCCAAATCGGGGACCAAGGCCGGGGCTGCTGGTTGGTCGAAGTAACTCTGCCTTTCCCGCGCGAGAGAGGCGAGACGTGACGAAATTCCTGACTTTGCCCCCCGACACCGGGGTGATGCTGTGCGGCCATGGCAGCCGCAATACCCGTGCCGTCGGCGAATTCGCCGTGCTGGCCGAGCGCCTGCGTGAGCGGCTGCCGGACGTGCCGGTGGAATACGGGTACCTCGAATTTGCCAATCCGGTGATTCACCAGGGCCTCGACAAGCTGCGCGAAGCGGGGGCGAAACGCATCCTCGCCGTGCCGGGCATGCTGTTCGCCGCCGGCCACGCCAAGAACGACATCCCCTCGGTGCTCAACACCTATGCGGCCATGCACGGCGTCGAGCTGACCTATGGGCGCGAACTCGGCGTCGACCTCAAGATGCTGCGCGCCGCCGGCGACCGCATCCAGCAAGCGATCGACGCCGCGCCGACCGAGGTGCCGCGCGAGGAAACGCTGCTGCTGGTGGTCGGTCGCGGCGCATCGGACCCCGATGCCAATTCCAATGTGGCCAAAGTGATGCGGCTCCTCTGGGAGGGCATGGGCTTCGGCTGGGGCGAGGTGGCCTATTCGGGCGTCACTTTCCCGCTGGTCACTCCGGCGCTAGACCATCTGGCGCGGCTCGGCTATCGCCGGGTGATCGTGTTCCCGTATTTCCTGTTCACCGGCGTCTTGGTGAAGCGCATCTACGACGCGGTGGCCGAGGCGCGGGCGAAGTACCCGGCCATCGAGTTCCTCGATGCGCCTTATCTCAACGACCATCCCATGGTGGTCGAGACCTTCCTCGACCGCGTGCAGGAAATGCTGGTCGGGCAGAACCTGATGAACTGCGCCATGTGCAAGTATCGCGAGCAGGTGCTGGGCTTCGAAGCCGAGGTCGGCCTCGCGCAGGAGAGCCACCACCACCATGTCGAGGGCATTGGCGGCGGCATGGAGAACTGCCCGTGCAAGGGCGATTGCGACAGCTCCTGCCGCGACGAAGCCTTCTGCAAGAAGCACGGCCTGCCATGGACGCCGCTGCATACCCATGATCACGCCCACGATCGTGACCACGCGCACGACCATGGGCACGAGCATGGCCCGCATACGCAGACGCATCCGCCGGCCCGTCATGCGCTGCTGAGCGGCAACGCGCCGCTCGCCAGTTTTGGCCAGCCGCAGGCCGACCAGAAGGTCAACACCCCGCCTCCGGCCGGGGATCATCACCACCATCCCTACCCACACGCCGACCACCCGCTCGGCCCGAAGACGCTGCCCAAGGTGCCCGGCCGCCTGGCCCGCGAGGAGCAGGGCTGAATGGGGTTGTTCGACCGCTACATCGCGGTGGACTGGTCGGCGGCGAACAAGCCGCGGACGGGGAAAGACTCGATCTGGATCGCCGATAGCGCGGTGGCGAGCATCAATCCCTCGACCAGGCACGAAGCGATGGCGGTCCTTGTTGACCGCTTGCTCGCCGCCCGGGAGGCCAGTGAGCGGGTAATGCTCGGCTTCGACTTCGTCTTCGGCTACCCACAGGGTGCGGCCGAGGCGATCGTCGAGGCCTTCCCCGAGCTTGCAGCGAACCCGACCTCCACCGCCCCCCTTGCGGGGGAGGTAGCGCAGCTTGGCGCCTTGGCGCCTAGCGCAGCTGGGAGGGGGGTGTTCGCCGACGCTTCTTGCAGCCCTCCTGCGCACCCCCTTCCTAGCTCCGCTAAGGCGCTGGCGCGCCCAAGCTCCGCTACCCTCCCCGCAAGGGGGAGGGTAGGGCGGCCTGCTCTTGCCGAGGAGTCGGTGACATCGCCAGCCGGGCCTTGGAGAGCCCTCTGGTCGCTTCTCCACGCCCTAGTCGTCGACAATCCCGACAACAGCTCCAACCGGTTCCATGTCGCCGCCGCCATCAATGCGCGGCTGGTGGCGCCGCACTATTGGGGCCATCCGCATCAGCACCGCTACGACAATCTCGGTCCGCGCCGGCCGCCTGCCTACGCGACCATTCCCGAGCGCCGCCGTGCCGAGATCGTTGCCCGGTCGGCCCAGCCGGTGTGGAAGCTGACCGGCGCAGGCGCCGTCGGCAGCCAGTCGCTGCTCGGCATCGCGCGACTCGAAGCGCTGCGCCGGCATCCGGTGCTCGGGCCAGAGATTGCCGTCTGGCCGTTTGAGACCGACTTTGCTGGCGACCTCGCGGCGCCGATCACCGTGGTCGAAATCTACCCCTCGCTGTTTCCGCTCGATGATCCCTCAGTGACGCCGAAGGATCGCGGGCAGGTGGAGACCTGCGTGCGCCGGTTCGCGGCGATGGACGCGGCGGGGGAACTGCGGCGGTTTCTCGACGCGCCCGTCGGACTGGGTGCGGCCGAACGCGAGGCGCTCGTCCGCGAGGAAGGCTGGATTGCCGGGGTCGGGCACGCGGATGTCGCGAGCGCTGCTGCATGAGCTATCTCCGCGATCCCGACGCCATTTACGCCCAGTCCTTCGCCACCATCAGGGCCGAGGCGGAGCTGTCGCATCTGCCCGAGGCGCTGCACGAGGTGGCGATCCGGATGATCCACGCCTGCGGCATGGTGGACCTCGCGGCCGACATCGTCGGCGACCCGGCGATCGTTGGGGCTGTCGCGGGAGCGACCGGCCCGATCCTCTGCGATTGCGAAATGGTCCGCTCCGGCATCATCCGCCGCACCCTGCCCGAAGCCGCCGAACTGGTGGTGACGCTGAACGATCCCGGCGTGCCCGACCTCGCGAAATCGCTCGGCACCACCCGATCGGCCGCGGCGGTCGAACTCTGGCGGCCGCGCCTCGAGGGCAGCGTCGTGGTCATCGGCAATGCGCCTACCGCCTTGTTTCACCTCATCGAAATGCTGGAAGCGGGAGCGCCGCGGCCGGCCGCGATCATCGCCGCGCCGGTCGGCTTTGTCGGGGCGGCCGAAAGCAAGGCCTTGCTAGTGGCGCGCGGCTTTCCTATCCCATTCGTGACGGTTACCGGCCGGCGTGGCGGCTCGGCCATTGCGAGCGCCGCCTTCAACGCCATCAGCAAGGGGGCTTGGGCATGACCACGGCCTGGCTGCATATCATCGGAGTGGGCGAGCGCGGACCGCGCGAGCTGTCGCCGGCGTTCAAGCTGCTGCTCAGCTATGCTGAAAACGTGGTCGGCCCGCGCCGGTTCCTCGACGATCTCGAGCCGGCAAGCCGGCCGGGCGCCTCGGGCGACCTGTTCAACCCCGAATTCGTCACCAAGCGGTCGTTCGAGGCGGTGGCCCGGGCGCTGGCGGGTGATGTCGAGGAAGCCTCGCAGCGTCACCCCTATGCCGATGGCCGCAACATCATCGAGTGGGACTCGCCGCTCGAAAAGATGGTCGAGCAGATCCTCAAGCTGCGCGATACGCCCACCGTCATCCTCGCCTCGGGCGATCCGATGTGGTTCGGCATCGGCGCAACGCTGGCCCGCTACCTGCTGCCGTCGGACTACGTGGTGCACTCGCACCCCTCGGCGTTCCAGCTTGCCGCCGCCCGGCTGCACTGGCCGCTGCAGTCGGTGACGACGCTGTCGATCCATGGCCGGCCGGTCGAACTGCTGCACCCGCATATCCTGCCCGGCAACAAGATCCTGGCGCTCACCTCAGATCGCGCCACGGTCGACCTAGCGCTCGAACTGCTCGGCGATCGCGGCTATGGCCGTTCCATCGTCTCGACGCTCGAGAACCTCGGCGGTCCGGACGAGCGGGTCACCACCGAGGAGGCCGTCGACTTCGAGACCCGCGGCATCGGCGATTTCTACGTCCTCGCCATCGACTGCGTGCCCGACCTAAGCGCCGACCTGCTGCCGCCGGTACCCGGCCTGCCCGACGAGGCCTTCGTCAACGACGGCCAGTTGACCAAGCGCGAGGTGCGCGCCGCGACGCTCGCCAAGCTCGCGCCGTTCCCCGGCGCCATGCTGTGGGACGTCGGCGCGGGCTGCGGCTCGATCGCGATCGAGTGGATGCGGTCCGCCCGCGACGCCCGGGCCGTCGCCTTCGAGCGCGAGGGCGAGCGGCTGCAGATGATCGCCGTGAACGCGGCCGCGCTCGGCGTGCCAGGACTGGAGATCGAATCCGGCGAGGCGCCGATGACCTTCGAGCGGCGGGGGCCGCCCGACGCTATCTTCATGGGCGGCGATGTCGGCAATGACGACCTGTTCGAGGCCTGCTGGTCGGCGCTGAAATCCGGCGGCCGTCTCGTCGCCAATGCCGTGACCCTCGATGGTGAGCACGCGCTGTATTCGCGCCACCTGCAACTGGGCGGCGAACTGACCCGCATCGATATTTCCACCATCGACCGCATCGGCAGCCACCGGGCGTTCAAGCCGCGCATGACCGTGACCCAGTGGTTGGTCATCAAGCAGATGCACGGGCTGATCGTTTCGCCATGAGTGATCGAACGAGCGGCACGCTTTACCTGGTCGGCGTCGGCCCGGGCGATCCGGAACTGTTGACGCTGAAGGCGGCGCGCCTGCTCGGCAGCGTGCCGGTAGTGGCCTATCCGACGACGGGCGACGGGGCGGCGCTTGCCCTCGACATTGCGCGCGCACACCTCAACCCGGCCGCCCTGCACCTGCCAGTCGCCATTCCGATGGCGGTGGAGCGGGGGCCGGCGCAGGCCGCCTATGACGAAGCTGCTGTTGCCATCCTCGACCAGCTCGCCGCCGGTCGTGACGTCGCGTGGCTCTGCGAGGGCGATCCGCTGTTCTATGGTTCGGCCATGTATCTCGTCGCCCGCGTCGCGGCGGCGGCGCCGGTGCTGGTGATCCCCGGCGTCACCTCGCTGACGGCCGCTGCCGCCGCCATCGGCCGGCCGCTCGCCGCCCGCAACGAGACGCTCAAAGTGCTGCCCGCGCCGCTCGACGACGCGGCCCTCCGCGCCGAACTCGAAGCTGCGCCGGCCGTCGCCATCATCAAGGTCGGCCGCCACTTTGACCGCATCCGCGCCCTGCTGGCCGAAACAGGCCACGCCGCGGGCGCCATGGTGGTCGAGCACGCGACGACCGCGCGCCAGCGCATCACCCCGCTTTCGGCCTTCGGGCATAACGAGCGACCGTATTTCTCGACCATCCTCTGCTATCGCGGCACTGAAGCGTGGGGTCAGGACTCTTCAAAGGGAGCCGCATGACCCCCGCCGTCATCCTCTTCTCCGAGGCCGGTATCGACACGGCCCGGCGCATCGCGACCGCCATCGATGGCGAGCTGCACACCTGCGGGCAGGGCGGCGTCGATGCGCTGAAGCTGCTGCCGAAGCTCTTCGCCGAGGGCCGGCCGATCATCGGCGTCTGTGCGGCAGGCATCCTTATCCGCCTGCTGGCCGGAAGTATCGAGGACAAGCGCCGCGAGCCTCCAGTGCTGGCCGTCTCGCAGGATGGTGCCTCGGTGGTGCCGCTGCTTGGCGGCCATCGCGGCGCCAACCGCCTCGCCCGCCAGCTGGCCGAAGCGCTGAACGGCACGGCGGCCATCACCACGGCCTCCGACAGCCAGTTCGCGCACGGCCTCGACGAACCGCCCGAGGGCTGGGTGCTCGGCACGCCGCAGGACGCCAAGCCCGCCATGATGGCGCTGCTGCTCGGTGCGAAGCTGCAGCTCGATGGCGATGCGCCGTTCCTCGCCGAAGCCGGCTACCCGATCTCATCGACGGGGGCGGTCAAGGTGCTGGTCACCGAAACGATCCAGCGGATCGAGCGCGGCATCGTCTACCATCCGAAGACGCTGGTGGCCGGGGTCGGCTGCGAGCGCCATGCCGACGGCGCCGAGGTGATCGGGCTGATCGAGGCGGCTTTGCGCGCGCAGAACCTTTCGCCGCTGTCGCTCGCCGCCATCGCCTCGATCGACATCAAGGCCGATGAGCCGGCGCTGCACGCCGCGGCGCGCCACTTCAAGGTGCCGCTCCGCCTGTTCTCGGCCACCGAACTGGCGCAGGAGCGCTATCGCCTCAAGCAGCCCTCGGACTATGTCGAGGACACCGTCGGCACGCCGTCGGTTGCCGAGGCTGCGGCGCTGAAGGCCGGACCGCTGGTGGTCGAGAAGTTGAAATCGGCGCGCGCCACCTGCGCCATCGGCCGCGCCACGCGTCCGATCGACATGGCGGCGTTCGGGCGTCGCCCCGGCGTGCTGCACCTGGTCGGCATCGGACCCGGCGAAGCGCCGCAGCGCACCGCGTCGGCCGTGGCGGCGCTGGAGGATAGCACCGACTGGGTCGGCTACGGCCTCTACCTCGACCTTGTAGGGGACCTGCGGCGCGGCCAGGCCGGGCATCGCTACGAACTCGGCGAGGAGGAGACCCGCGTCCGTCACGCGCTCGAACTGGCTGCCGAGGGCAAGGTGGTGTCGCTGGTCTGCTCGGGCGATGCACAGATCTACGCCATGGCGGCGCTGGCCTACGAACTGCTCGAAGCCGAGGGCGATCGCGCCGTGTCGGCCGTGGCCCGCCGCGTCAACATCGAGACGCATCCCGGCGTCTCCGCCTTCCAGGCCGCTTCTGCCGCGGCCGGGGCGCTGATCGGCCACGATTTCTGCTGCATCTCGCTGTCCGATCTGCTGACCCCCCGCGAGGCGATCCTGAAGCGGCTCGAAGGCGCGGCCATCGCCGATTTCGTCACCGCGTTCTACAATCCGCGCTCGCAGCGGCGCACCGACCTGATCGAGGAAGCAAAGCGGATATTCCTCGAGCACCGGCCGCCCGATACCCCGGTGGTGATCGGCTCCAACCTCGGCCGACCCAGCCAGCGCGTCCGCGTCGTGACGCTGGAAGCCTTTGATCCGAGCGAGATCGACATGCTCACCATCGTGCTGTTCGGCGCCAGCACGTCCAAGGCGTTCCTGCGCGGCGACGGCCTCAAGGCATACACGCCGCGCGGCTATGCAGCGAAAGCAAACAGATGACCGTCTACTTCATCGGCGCCGGACCTGGCGCGCCCGACCTCATTACCGTACGCGGCCAGCGGCTGATCGAACGCTGCGAGGTCTGCCTCTACGCCGGCTCGCTGGTCCCCGCCGAGATTGTCGCTGCGGCGCCGTCGGGGGCGCTGGTGCGCGACACCGCGCCGATGCATCTCGACGAGATCATTGCCGAAATCAACAAGGCGCATGCCGAAGGCAAGGATGTGGCGCGCGTCCATTCGGGCGACCCCTCCATCTATGGCGCCGTCGCCGAACAGATGCGCCGCCTCGATGCGCTGGGGATCCCCTACGAAGTCGTCCCCGGCGTTCCCGCCTTTGCCGGCGCGGCCGCGCGGATTGCTGCCGAGCTCACGCTGCCCGAAATCTCGCAGACCATCATCCTCACCCGCACCTCCGGCAAGGCGTCGTCCATGCCGGAATCCGAGAGCCTCGAAATCCTCGGGCAATCGAAGGCGACGCTCTGCATCCACCTGTCGATTCGCAACCTCGGCTATGTGGAAACGGCGCTGACCCCGCACTATGGCGCCGATTGCCCGGTGGTGATCATCTACCGCGCTACCTGGCCGGACGAGGAGGTGATCCACACCACGCTCGCCGGCATGAAGGCCCGCGTTCGCGAGGAGAAGATTACCCGCACCGCGCTCATCATGGTCGGCCGGGTCTTCGGCGAGACCCGCTTCCGCGATTCCAGCCTCTACGACGAAGGGTTTGCCCACGTGCTGCGCAACGTCGGCAAGAAGAAGCAGAGGGTCGGGTGAGCCTAGCTCAGCCGCAAGGCCGCGATCACCTGCCCGATGGTCGGCACCTCGTAGGCCGGCGGCAGTTCGGGACGGGCGATCATGAAAACCGGCAGCCGCAGCTGGTGCGCGGCCTGCAACTTGGCCTCGGTCTGCACCCCGCCGGAGTTCTTGCACACGAGGTGGGTGATACCCTGCTCCTGCAGCAGCGCCAGTTCGGCCTGCGGGTAGAAGGGCGGCCGGGCGATCAGCGAGGTGGCGTTCACCGGCAGGGCCTTCAGCGGCGGTTCGATCGAACGGACCACGAAGCTGCAATCGGTGCGCGCAAGGAACGGCTCGAGCCCAGTATGGCCCAGCGTCAGCAGCGCGCGGGCGCCGCGCGGCAGCGACTGTGCCGCCTCTTCTGCCGAGGCGACGCGCTTCCAGAACGCGTATTGCGGTTCCTGCCATTCCGGCCGGGTCAGCCGGATCAGCTTCAGTTCGGCCATGGCCGCGCCACGCACCGCATTGAGCTTGATCTCGGTGGCATAGGGATGCGTCGCATCGACGATGCGGTCGAACTTCTCGTCGCGCAGGAACTTGCCGAGCCCGTCGCCGCCACCGAAGCCGCCGGTCTTGATGGTGCCCTTGGGCAGCACCGGCGACGCGGTCTTGCCGGCCAGCGACGTGGTCACGTCGTGCCCCATGACGACGAGCCTATCGGCGAGCAGCCGCGCTTCTTCGGTGCCCCCCAGGATCAGGATCTTCATCGCCGGTTCGTCTACCCCCAAGTCGCGCATCGGGCCGGATTCGACGCGCATCGGTGCAATATAGAGCCAAGTCCCTGCAATTCGCAGCATTTTTATCAGGCAGGGCTGCGATGAACGGCCTGGTCGTCGCCGCGCCGCGCTCTGGCTCGGGCAAGACCACCGTCACGCTTGGACTTCTCGCCGCCCTGAAGCGCCGTGGATTGGGCGTCGCCCCAGCCAAATCCGGCCCGGATTACATTGACACAACCATCCTCGCCCGCGCTGCCGGGCGCGAGGCGATCAACCTCGATGCCTGGGCGATGCGGTCGGCGCGGCTGCGCCATATTGCGGCGGCCCAAGCTGCTGACGCCGACCTGCTGCTGGTCGAGGGTGCAATGGGGCTGTTCGATGGCGCGGCCGACAACCGTGGCTCTACCGCCGACCTCGCGGCAGCGCTCGGCCTGCCAGTGATCCTGGTGCTCGATGCAGAGCGGCAGAGCCAGTCGATCGCGGCGCTGGCGCACGGCTTTGCGACGTGGCGGCCGGAGGTGAAGGTGGCGGGGCTCATCGTCAACCGCGCCGCATCGACCCGCCATGAGGCGATGCTGCGCAACGCCTTGTCGGCGCTCGATATTCCGTTGCTGGGCGTGCTGCCGAAGCGCGAGGCGCTGACCCTGCCGGAGCGGCACCTGGGCCTGGTCCTGCCGGGCGAAGTCGCGCGCTTCGACGCGGTGGTGCAGGCAGCGGCGGAGGCGATGGAGGATTTCCTCGACCTCAACCTGCTCACTGCCCTGTCCGTCCCTTCACCCGGCGCTGCGGCCGGCGGAGCGGTTGGGGGCACCGGAAGGCTCCCACCCCTCGGCCAGCACATCGCCATTGCCCGCGATGCGGCGTTCGCCTTCCTCTACCCGCACTGGCTGCGCGACTGGCACGCCGCCGGCGCGACGATTAGCTTCTTCTCGCCGCTCGCCGACGAGACGCCGGACGCGGCGGCGGATGCGGTGTTCCTGCCCGGCGGCTATCCCGAACTGCACGGCGAAACCCTTGCCGCCGCAGAGAATTTCCACGCCGGGTTGCATGCCGCGCGCGACCGCGGAGCGCTGATCTATGGCGAGTGCGGGGGCTTCATGGTGTTGGGGCAGTCGCTCACCGACAAGGCTGGCATTCCCCACCGGATGGCCGGGCTGCTGCCGCACGAGACCCGCATCGACCGGCCGAAGCGCGTGCTCGGCTACCGCCGGCTGACCCATGCGAGCCCGCTGCCCTTTCCTGCACGGCTGAACGGCCACGAGTTCCACTACTCGAGCGCCCGCCGCACCCACGGCACGCCGCTGTTCGAGGCGACCGATGCGCTGGGCGAAGCGCTGCCGGCGATGGGACTGGTGCAGGGGCGGGTGCTTGGCTCATACGCCCATGTCATTGACGTGGCCTGATTATTCCGGCTTGCGGATCATGTAGGTGTCCATGATCCAGCCATGCCGCGCCTGCGCTTCGGAGCGCTTCGCGTCGATCTCGGCCATCACGTCCTTCACCGGTCCCGCGACGAGAATTTCGTCCGGCGTGCCCAGATAGGCGCCCCAGAAGATTTCGGCCTCGGTTGGTGCAAAGCGCTGAAAAACCTGGTGATTGTCGAGCATCACCACGGCGCTCGAAAGGGCATCGGCTTCGCCTTCACCCACCCTTCGGCCGGTGGTGATGGTGACAGCCTCGCCGACCCGGTTCAGTGTCACCTGATGCTGCGCCGCGAGGGCCTGCGGCGCCGAGATGCCGGGGATCACCTCGATGGCGAGGTCCCAGCCGGCGGCCTGCATGTCCTTGAGAATCCTCAGCGTTCCGTCATAGAGCGTCGGGTCGCCCCAGACCAGGAACGCGCCGACCCCGTCCTCGCCGAGCTCGGCGAACATCGCCCGGTAGGCCGCTTCGAGCTTGTCGCGCCACTCCTGCACCGCGTCGCGGTAGCCCGGTGTGTCGGCCTGCCGGCGTGACGGGATGGCGAAATCGACGAGGCGGTAGCGCTTGTTCGTGACGAAGCGGTCGAGCATGCCGAGGCGGATGGCGTTGAGGCCGGACTTCTCCAACCCCTTGTCGGGCATGAAAAAAACCTCGGCGCGGTTCATGGCGTTGATCGCCTGCACCGTCAGGTAGTCCGGGTTGCCGGCGCCGATGCCGATCACGAGAAGGGTACGCATGCCGTCATCCCTACCGGATTGCGGCGCGACCCGCTATCACTCGGCCATGGCGCGATCGATCATGTTCATGGGCACCGGCTCCGATGTCGGAAAATCCCTTGTGGTAGCGGGACTTGCGCGCGCCTACGCCAACCGGGGCTTAAGCGTCGCGCCGTTCAAGCCGCAGAATATGTCGAACAATGCCGCCGTCACCGCCGATGGTGGCGAGATCGGCCGGGCGCAGGCGCTGCAGGCCCGGGCGGCGCGCCGCGAGCCGGTGACGGCGATGAACCCGGTCTTGCTGAAGCCGGAGGGCGAAACCGGCTCGCAGCTGGTGGTGCGCGGCAAGCTCGTCGGATCGTACAAGGCGCGTGAATATTGGCGCGAGCGCCACAAACTTCTGCCAGAGGTCTGCGCTGCCCACGACGAACTGGCAGCGGACGCCGACCTGGTGCTGGTGGAGGGGGCAGGAAGTGCCTCGGAGGTGAACCTGCGAGCGGGCGACATCGCCAATTTCGGCTTCGCGCGGGCGGCCGATGTGCCGGTGGTGCTGGTGGCGGACATCGAGCGCGGTGGGGTGATCGCGGCGCTGGTCGGGACCTTCGCGGTGATCGATCCGGACGATGCGGCGCTGATCGTCGCGACGCTGGTGAACAAGTTTCAGGGTGATGCCAAACTGTTTGACGATGGCAAGCAGTTCATTGCCGAGCGCACCAATCGGCCCTGCCTCGGGCCGGTGCCGTTCTTTGCGGCCGCCAACAGGCTGCCGGCCGAGGACGCGCTGGCGCTGGCCGGCATGAGTTCGGCGCAGGGCGAGTACCGGATCGTCGTACCGCGATTGCCCCGCATCTCGAACTTCGATGACCTCGACCCGCTGCGGCTCGAGCCGGGGGTGTCGGTGGAGATCGTCGAGCCGGGCCGGCCGCTGCCATACGGCGACCTCATCGTGCTGCCAGGCTCGAAGGCGACGCGGGCGGACCTTGCTGCGCTATGGCAGGAGGGCTGGGATATCGACATCCTCGCGCATCATCGGGCGGGCGCGCGTGTGCTGGGGCTCTGCGGCGGGTTCCAGATGCTGGGACGCAGCGTGGCGGACCCCGAGGGCGTCGAGGGTAGCGCCGGGACTTCGGCCGGGCTCGGGCTGCTCGATGTGGAGACGGTGCTGGGCGATCGCAAGGAGTTGCGGGTGGAGCGGGCGGTGTCGGCGGTGACCGGCGATCCGCTTGTCGGTTACCACATGCATATGGGCGTAACCGACGGACCGGGGCTTGGCCGGCCATTTGCCCGTATCGGCGACGCTTCCGATGGCGCTGTGTCGCCGGACGGCACGGTGCTGGGCACCTACCTGCACGGGGTGTTCGCCGCCGACGCCTTCCGGCGCAACTTCCTCGGTTCGGCCGCCGCGACCTCGACGCTGAACTACGAGGCGACGGTGGATGCGACGCTCGACGCGCTGGCGGCGCATCTCGAAGCGCATCTCGACCTCGACCAGTTGCTGGAACTGGCGCGATGACGGCCCTGCTGGCGCTCGCCCTCGAACGGCTTGTCGGCTATCCGAACGCGCTGGTGGCGCGGATCGGCCATCCGGTGATCTGGATGGGGCGGCTGATCAGCCTGCTCGACACGCGCCTCAACAACCGCACCCGGGGCCGGGGCGTGCTGACGCTGCTCCTGCTGCTTGCCGCGACGGCGCTGCTGACGGTGCCGGTGGCGTGGGCGCTTCGCTCGATCCCGTTCTGCTGGGTGCTCGAGGCCATCCTCGCTACCTCGCTGCTGGCCCAGAAGTCGCTACGCGACGCGGTGCGGGCCGTGGCGACGGCGCTGACCCGTTCGTTGCCCGAAGGCCGCGTTGCCGTCAGCCACATCGTGGGCCGCGACCCGCAGGCGCTGGACGAGGCCGGGGTGTCGCGCGCGGCGATCGAGTCGCTGGCCGAATCCACCTCCGACGGGGTGATCGCGCCGCTGGTCTTCCTGATCCTCGGCGGGCTGCCGGGCATCGCGCTCTACAAGGCGGTCAATACGGCGGATTCGATGATCGGGCACAAGACCGAGCGGCACCTGCAATTCGGCTGGGCCGCGGCGCGCTTCGATGACCTGCTGAACCTAATCCCGGCGCGCCTGACGGCGCTGCTGATCGCCGGGGGAGCGTTCTTCGTGAAGGGCGCGCACCCGGAGACGGCATGGAGCACGGCGCTCCGCGACGCGAAAAAGCACGAGAGCCCGAATGCCGGCTGGCCGGAGGCGGCATTCGCTGGGGCGCTCGAGTTCCGGGTGGGTGGGCCGCGCAGCTACGAGGGCGAACTGGTGGACCTGCCGAGCTTCGGCACCGGGCGCGCCGACCTCGGGCCCGCCGACATCGCGCGCGCCTTGGTGCTCTACACCGCGACACTGAATGTTGCTCTGGCGGTGACCGCTATTGTGGCGTTGGTGGCCTGGCGGCTGGTCTAGCAGGGGGACTGTGCCTAAGCCTCGTGCACGCGTTGTGTCATCACCTCGGCCTCGGGGACCGAGCCCTTGAGGACCATTGGCAGGCCGGCGACGATGAAATAGGCGTCGTCGCAGATTTCGGCGAGGCGCTGGTGGGCTGAGCCGGCGAGGTCGCGGAACATGCGGGCCATGGCGTTGTCGGGCACGATTCCAAGGCCGACCTCGTTGGAAACGAGGATGACCCGGGTGCCCTTGAGCTTGTCGAGCGTGCCGACGAGGCCGTCGACCGCCTGCGCCACGTTGGCGTTGGCGACGATCATGTTGGTGATCCACAGGGTGAGGCAGTCGACGAGGATGACGTCGTGGTCGCGCGCCGCGCGCGTCAGGGCAGCGCTCAGCTCGATTGGTTCCTCGATGGTGGCGAAGGCGCCGCCGCGCTGCTGGCGGTGGGTGCGGACCCGCTCGCGCATCTCGTCGTCGAGCGCCTCGGCGGTGGCGAGGTAGGCCGGCCGCTCGCCGGCGCGCATCGCCAGCCGTTCAGCGAACCCCGTCTTGCCCGAGCGCGCTCCGCCCAGCACCAGCACATGTCCCATCCCGGCCTCCTTGGTTGTCGAATCCAATGCGCCCGCCGCGCCATCGATCCACGAAGGGTCAGTTTCTGCCTTGCGACCCCGCGCTGCAAGCGGGGCAGGCAGGCCGAAATC
>CAMDAL010000049.1 GCA_945888565.1 Devosia equisanguinis
CCCCACCCCGCCCCCAAGCCAGGACCTCGGCGTGCTCAGGTCACAGGCCCAGATGCAGGGCTACACGGGCGACCAGTGCAGCAACTGCAACTCGATGCGGATGAAGGTCAGCGGGCACTGCATGGTG
The DNA here is from genome assembly GCA_945888565.1 of Devosia equisanguinis. GTDB lineage: Bacteria > Pseudomonadota > Alphaproteobacteria > Rhizobiales > Devosiaceae > Devosia_A > Devosia_A equisanguinis_A. Next base: position 128 of record CAMDAL010000049.1, read on the forward strand.
TGCGAGGACTGCGGCACGACGACTGGGTGTAGTTGAGTGGGTACCAGAAGCTTGATGACGACGATGCCGTAAAACATAGGTCCGGCCAAATTGGCCGGACCACAATTCTTGGGAAGAACAAAAAGAGATCAAATAGTGGCCACCGCTGGCCCATCACGCTGATGGAGGTTCAACTGCTAAGACCGCACCAATCTGCGCCTGGCCCCACAAAGGTAGGCCGCTGGGGAAAACTTTCAGACAGTGAACTTCTGGAAGTCGATTTTCTGTCCAAAGATCCGTCTTCACTGCCGAACGTGCTGCTCGAAATTCCCCAAACCGAAGCGCTGCCGGAGGTTGAGTTTGCGTACGACACTTCCCAAACCATTGGCGTCAAAGTTCGCTGCGTACACTGCAGATACGAGAACCATAATCGTGGCTTCGTCCTTCAATTCGAGAATGGCGATCGCGTTCTTGTCGGCGGTACCTGCGGGAAGAAGCGCTATGGAGCCGATTTCCAGACTCTTGAGCGAGATTTCGAGGCCGCTAGACAGCGTGCGAGCTACCTAAAGCGACGAAATCAAACGCTTGCTCACGCAGCCACATTCCGAAGCGCGCTCGAGCAGTTGCCGCTTCATCCGGCATTCGTGTCCTACAAGAAGACCAAACGCGAGTTTAGTCGCTCAGTTACGGCTCTGGCCCGAGCACTACACGACCTGCCGTCTGATGGTCAGCTCTACCTGCCAACGAAGGTGCGCGACTTCGAGGCCGAAAACAGACGATATGAGCGTTGGGAACGGCAAATGGGGTCGTTAACAAAAACTGAGATGGCAACGCTGCAACGTGGTGGAAAGCACCTACCTCCCAGGGGACATATCTTCCGAGACAGTGAGGAGCCCCATTGGAAAGTCAAAGGCATAGACTTTTTCCAATCCACGCATTCACCTGACGGCGAGCTATCATCGATCTCGCAGCGAGCGGGAAGCGCCCTAGCGAACCTAGCGCAGATGCAAAACCCAAAAACGTTCGAACTGCGTCAGTTCTTTCAGGCGATGAACGATCTTCTGAATGTGATTGAAAGGCAGACCCTACGCCTCAATGAGATGAGTTCAGCGCTGGAAGCAGCCAACGTCGCCAAGATCGTGGAGTGGGCTCAAAAGCGTCTCGACAAAAGTTACAGCTTCGACGGACTGGTCATCCGTCACACGTCGGATGGCGCCGTAGCGGAATTTCGTGTTCCAAATACGATCGGATTTCCAGACTACTCGTTCGTTTCGGACTTTCGGGATCAGATGAACGAAGTTCGCAACGACGGGGTACGTTCGTAGCCGCTGTGGGCATAGGCTATGGTATCGCCATAGAACCATGCGCGATTGACAAGCCCTTATCTCATAAAGTGGCCTGCGTTTAAATTGCATGTATGGGCCATGTAACAGAGTGTGCAACCGGAAGTGGTGACACAAATTCAGCCACCGTCCGACACCGCCCGCAACATCTTATCATTCGTAGAAGTTCGGGAGCCGACCCCCTGAGATTGCGGGGTCATCGAGCGCTTTCCACACCGCTGTGCACCCGGCCATTCTAATATTCAGAGTGGCCTTCGCGGGTTCTGCCCCAGGACATTTTCTCACCAGACTTTGATCACCGAGAATGTTCTCAAGACCTATTGGAGGGTTGTCGTCGAAATACCATGCGGCGGCAAGAAATTCTGCACCCAAGCCTTTTGGGCAGTCGCCTACACCAGCGCAGATGCCGGCTCCGCTGACGTTAATAAGTCCGAAGGTCGATCCCAAAAAGTCGGCATTTCTAAGATCAGCCTCGGTAAAATCCGCTATCCCAACTCGAATCCCGCTCAAATAAGCGCCATTAAATGAGGTCCTTCTTGCACTAATGAAATCGAAACGACCCCCCGAGAATGTTGAATTCGATAGGTCCGCCCAATCGAACTTGACGTCGTAGAACATGCCACCAACAAACATAGACTTGTAAAGATCAGCTCCAGAAAAATCTGAACCATCGATGCTAAACGATCCGGAATCAATAACAATCTCAGAAAGGTCCGGCGGCCTACGACACCTCCCCAGCTCCCCATAAGAAATCCCTAGGCCTTCGCAGCTGACGTCGATATCGCTCAACCTTGCGCCGGATCGGGCCAACAGGATCGAAAGCGCGTACTTCTTGCCCGCGCTGCCTGCAGCGGGCATTGTTAAAATTTGCCAAGCGCTGGATTCTCGTTGATCGGCCAGAGATAATTCCGACTGCTTAAGTGAGCGCAACGACATATCATTCGCGTCAAGAGCTAATTTTAGTGCCACCCCAGCAACTAATAGGGCGGTTATCTCTATTGTCCACTTTGCGACGTCAGTCACCATACGCCATAGCTTCATTTTTGCTCTCACGTAGCTCGGCCGCCCACGACCTTGCCTCTGCAGTCCAGATTGCCAGTTACTTCAATCCTTCGATTTTTACAAATCGAACCTATCCCAGCTCCCGAACTCGATGGCACACTCCCACCTCGTCTCGAAGCGAGATCACAACGAGTGGTTGGGGTGGGGATGGTTGGGTGGTTCGGGAGTCGTTCCGGGCCAGGCCGAAAGTTTCACGGTTGGGGCCGGTTCGCCGGCCAAGCCGCTTGAGCCCGCGCCCGCTGCTCCCAAACTCGATAGCCACCACGCCCTGACCTCGGGCGCGCCCCCTACCACCGCCACCTCCGTGCTCTAGTGTCACCCCACACGAACCCGAAAGCGCCCGCCATGGCCCAGAACCTGCCCGCCACCCTCGAGCCCTTCTGCACCCGGCTCTTCGCGCCCCACAGCCACCGGGGCGAAGCGCCCGCCCGCGCCGTCACGCCTCTCAGGGGATCGCGCCAGTGAGCACCGAGATCCCCGCCTACCGCGTCGCCCAGCGTGACGGCGATATCGAGATCAGGGAGTATCCCGCCCTCGTTGCGGCCGAGGTCAGCGTCGGCGGCGAGCGCAACAGCGCCGTGCGCGAAGGGTTTCGCCTCCTCGCCGGCTACATCTTCGGCGGCAACGATGGCGGCCGCCGCATCGCCATGACCGCGCCGGTGATGCAGCAGCCCCAGCCGGGCACCCGCATCGCCATGACGGCCCCCGTCATGCAGACCGAGGCCGGCGGGCGCTGGACCGTCGGGTTCATCATGCCCTCGAGCTGGACGCTCGACACCCTTCCCCGGCCCAAAGACCCGCAGGTGCAGCTGCGCCCGGTCGCGCCAAGCCGCACCGCCGCCCTGCGCTTTTCCGGCCTGACCCGCGAACCCGACATCATCAGGCGCACCGAGCGCCTCGAGGCCTTCCTTACCCAGCACGGCCTGAAGCCGGCCGGCGCCCCCACCCTCGCCCGCTACGATCCGCCCTGGCAGCCCTGGTTCATGCGCCGCAACGAAATCCTGATCGAGCTCCAGCCCGACGACCGCACCGGCTGAAACCAGCCCTGCCCGGCCGCTTGCCGAAAAGCTCATTCGGGCTGCTTGCAATAGCGGCCGCGCGGCCGCATCTGCGAAGCCAGGCACGCGGGCTTTCGATGCGTGACCTTTGTTGACTGGTGCCGCTTGTTGGCTCCTTCTGGCCGGACAGCGACGCGGTTATCTCAGCGCCCCAAGGCCGTTGAGACTGGAGAACTCGATTGAGTACACGCAACTCCCGCCTCGGCGGCAAGACGCGGCCAACGCCCACGGTCCCCAGAGGGGGGATTGTCGGGTTGCTGCGCCCCTATTGGATCTGGATCGGCCTGCTGGTCGCCCTGACCATCGCCGCCAACAGCTTCAATCTGGTGATCCCCCAGATCGTTGCCTCGGCTATCGACGGCATCGGCAAGCCTGATCTGTCGCTGACGCAGCTGGCGATCGAATTCCTCGCCGTCGCCGCGGGCATCTTCGTTCTCACATACCTGCAATCGATCTTGCAGACAGTGACTTCCGAACGGGTGGCTCGAGACCTGCGGACCCGTCTCGTCAACAAGATTGCGCAGCAGGACTTCGCCTATGTTCAGGACGCTTCGCCGGCGAGGCTTCTGACCAATCTCACCTCTGATGTCGATGCCATCAAGTCCTTCGTCTCGCAGGCCATCGCCTCGATCGTCTCGTCGGTGTTCCTGATCATCGGGGCGAGCACCCTGCTGCTGCTCCTTAACTGGCAGCTGGCACTGCTGGTGCTGGCCGTCGTGCCGATCATCGGCGTCACCTTCGCCTATGTGCTCAGCCGCGTGCGCAAGCTGTTCCAGAAGTCTCAGGAAGCGATCGACTGGCTCAACCGGGTGATCAACGAGTCGATCCTGGGCTCCTCGCTCATCCGCCTGCTGAACTCTCAGGCGCTTGAGTACGAGAAATTCATCGCCGCCAACCAGCGCGCCAAGGACATCGGCATGCAGATCCTGGCGATGTTCTCGGCGCTGATCCCGGTCATCACTTTTTGCACCAACCTTGCCACCCTCGCCATCGTTGCCTTCGGTGGTCACCTGGTGATTTCCGGAGCGATGACGCTGGGCGATTTCACCGCCTTCAACTCCTACCTCTCGATCCTGATCTTCCCCATCCTGATCATCGGCTTCATGAGCAATGTCGTCGCTCAGGCCACCGCCTCGTATGACCGGATCGCCGGAGTGCTCGAAGCAGCAGAGCCAAAACCCTCTGGCAGCCGCGTTGCCGAACTTACCGGTGCCCTCACGGTCAGCCACCTCAGTGTCCGCTATGGCCAGCGCCTCATCCTCGATGATGTGAGCTTTGCCGCGAGGCCCGGCAGTCGCACCGCCATCATCGGGCCTACCGCTGCCGGCAAGACCCAGCTGCTTTATGCGCTCAGCGGCCTGATCACGCCCACGGCCGGCGAGGTCCGCTATGATGGCGTGTCGCTGGCCGACTTCGACAAGCAGGCCCTGCATCGACAGGTGGGGCTGGTGTTTCAGGACAGTGTCACCTTCAACCTCAGCCTGCGCGAAAACATCGCCTTCTCCGATGCCGTCGATGACCAGAGTCTTCGAAAGGCCATCGCTGCGGCCGAGTTGGACGATTTCATCGCTACCCTCCCCGCCGGCCTCGACACAGTCGTTTCCGAGCGCGGCACCAGCCTCTCAGGCGGCCAGAAACAACGCCTGATGCTGGCCCGCGCCCTGGCCCTTGACCCAAGGATCCTGCTGCTGGACGATTTCACCGCCCGCGTCGATGTGCGCACCGAACGCCAGATCCTGGGCAATGTCCGCGCCGACTACCCGGGCATCACGCTGATCTCGGTTACCCAGAAGATCGCGCCGGTCGAAGACTACGACCAGATCATCCTGCTCATGGAAGGCAAGGTCCTCGCCATCGGCACGCACCAGCAGCTGCTCGCCAGCTCGCCGGAATACGTCCAGATCTATTCCTCCCAGCAGAGCACCGAAGACTATGAACTATCGGCTTAACACGCGCGACGACAATGCGGCCAACGAGCCGATCTGGACCGCGCTTGGCCGCCTGCTGCCGCTGATGGCCGGCGAAGGGCGCAACGTCGCCCTCGCGCTCGCCGCCATCCTGATCACTTCGGCTACCACGCTGACTGCGCCGCTGATCATCGGCCACATCGTCGACAGCTTCATCGCCACCGGCGACTATGTGGGCCTGTTCACCTGGTCCGGCCTGCTGCTCGGCGTCTTCCTCGTCGGCCTTGTCACCAGCTACGTGCAGACCCGCACCATGGGCGGGGTCGGCCGGCGCATCCTCTTCAACCTGCGAAATGCCATCTTCACCAAGCTGCAGGAGCTGCCGGTCGCCTTCTTCAACCAGAACCGCTCCGGCGACCTGATCTCGCGCATCAACAACGACACCGACAAGCTCAACCAGTTCTTTGCCCAGGCGCTGATGCAGTTCCTCGGCAATGCTTTCCTCATCGTCGGCGCTGGCATCCTGCTTCTGGTCCTCGACATCCGCCTGGGCGCCGTCGCCCTTGTCCCGGCAGTTCTGGTGCTGATCGTTACTCAGTTGATCGCCGGCTGGGTCAAGCGCGCCAGCTTCAAGAGCCTGCAGACCCTGGGCAGCCTCAGCGGCGAAATCCAGGAAAGCCTGGCCAACTTCAAGGTCATCGTCGCCTTCAATCGTGCCGACTATTTCCGCGACAAGTTCGCAGCCGCCAACGATGCCAATTACTCAGCCTCGATCAAGGCGGGCGTCGCCAGCAACGTCTTCACCCCGCTCTACGGGCTCGCCTCCAACCTGGGGCAGCTGGTGGTTATTGCGTACGGCATCGTGCTCATAGGCTCAGGGGAACTCACCGTCGGCCTGCTGATCGGCTTCATGCTCTACGTCACGAGCTTCTACACCCCGCTCCGCCAGCTCGCGACCATCTGGTCCTCGCTGCAGCTGGCGCTAGCCGGGCTCGATCGCATCTCGGAGGTGCTGGCGCTCTCCTCCGACCTCGTCGCTCTGCCCGCTGAGCCTGCCAGGCCCGGCCCCCTGCTTACCTTCGAGGATGTGTCCTTCCGCTATCCGGATGGCAAGGACGTGCTCAAGCAGGTCAGTTTCGCCCTCGAGCGCGGCAAGACCTACGCCTTCATCGGCCCCACCGGCGGCGGCAAGACCACCACCGCCTCGTTGATGGCCCGGCTTTACGACCCGACCCAGGGTCGCGTCACCTTGGGTGGCGCCGACATCCGAAGCCTTTCCTCCGAAGCGAGGGCCGAGCGTATCGGCTTCATCCTGCAGGAACCGTTCCTGTTTACCGGCACGGTCCGCGACAATATCCGCTATGGCAGCCGCGCCATCGCCGCCCTCAGCGACGACGAGCTGAAAGCTCAACTGGACACCGCAGGTCTTGCCGGCCTCCTCAGCCGTTTCGACCAGGGCCTCGACACGCCGGTCGCGTCGGCCGGCGACGCCATGAGCCTGGGGCAAAAGCAGCTCATCGCGTTTATTCGAGCGGCCCTGCGCAGGCCCGACCTGCTGATCCTCGACGAAGCCACCGCCAATATCGACACTGTTACCGAGCAACTGCTGGGCACCATCCTCGCCCAGTTGCCGCCGACCACCACCAAGGTTGTCATCGCCCATCGGCTGAACACCATCGACAATGCCGACGAGATTTTCTTCGTCAACGGCGGAAGCGTCATTGCAGCCGGCTCGATGGAACGCGCCGTGAGCATGTTGATGAACGGCGTGAGCGCCAGCTAGAGCCGACCAGCATCAAACGGCAGCCTGTCGCCAGTCGCGGCAGATCAAGGGTCGCGCGGTGAGCAGGGCGTCGGGGGCGTTGTCACATCCTGCTGCGACGAAAGCGGCCCTAGAGCAGTTCCTCGCAGGCCTCGATGATCTCTTCGCGTTCCGGATAGGCCGTGAGCACGACGCCGAGGCCGCGCTCGAAGTCGTCCTCGGCCAGCGCCAGCGTCAGCATTTCGTGGTCTATGCCATCGAACACCGGCAGGATGCACTCCACCATCAGGTCCCGCTGTTCGGCCGTCGCACCGTCGAACTCGCCGAACGCAAAGACCTCGAGCGCCGTTCGCAACTCACCCGACAGGTCAGGCGGCGCCGAGGACGCATCCGTCGATGCAGCAAAGGCGGCCGACGACAGCACGGACAACGCGAGCACCGCCAGAACCTGAATCAATCCGCGCATCCGGCGGCTCCCCTTTCGATATGATCAACCCAAGCTTGGACGCTTTCGCCCGCCCCTGTCCAGCGGCGAGGCCAGCTAGGCCGGCGCGATTGTGTAGCGCGCTCCGGAGCTTGCCTCCCAGGCCACGCGCCGCCGCCACTCTACCCCGGCCTCGAGCGGCCGCGCCGCCACAGGTCCCGCCGGCCCCGACACCGAAAGCGGGCCGCCATCGGGCAGCTCCACTACCAGCTCACCATCGCGGCCCGCCCGCAGCGTCGCCACCTCCAGCGCCCCGTCGCGCCAGCTCACGTTCACCTCGTGCCCGCCACGGCAGCGGATGCCGTCGATCCGGCCACTGGACCAGCCCGGCGGCAGCGTCTTGAGCAGGCTCACCGCACCCTCGTGCCCCTGCACCACCAGCTCCACCAGCCCCGCGACGACGCCAAAATTCCCGTCGATCTGGAAGACGTTGCCTTCCTTCCAGCCGGTATGCGGATGCAGCACCAGCAGCGCCCGCGAGGTCAACTGGTCGAGCATCCCATCGATCGACCGCCCGGCCAGTGCGCTGTCACGCAGCCGCGCCGCAAGACACAGCACCCAGGCCTGGCTCCAGCCGGTATAGCCGGTGCCGTTGTCGAGCCTGAGCGCCAGGGCGCGCCGCACCGCCTCGAACGCCTCCGGGGTGGCCGCCTCGGTGATCCGCAGCCCCGGGTAGAGCCCGTACAGGTGCGACAGGTGGCGGTGCCCGAGTTCGGCCGGCTGCTTGTCGTCGTCCCACTCGAGCAGGTTGCCCGCCTCCCCGATCACCGGCAGCCGGGTGAGCGCGTCGCTGGCCCGGGCAGCAAGCGGATCGGCCGAACCGGCGAGCGCGACGAAGTTCTGCAGCGTTTCGCGCAGCAGTTCCTGGTCCATCGCCGTTCCGGCGGTGATCGCGACGTGGCTGTCATCGACGACGAAACTGTGCTCGGGTGACGTCGAAGGGCTGGCGACCAGCGCCCCGCCTGCATCCTCGACCAGCATATCGAGCCCGAAAGCCGCCGCCGCGCGGAACACCGGCAGCGCCACCGTCTCGGCAAAGTCCGGCGCGGCACTGCCATGGTCGATGTGGTGCTGCAGATGCGCCGCCATCCAGTAGAGCCCCGACGGCCAGTTCGACCATTGCGGTATGCCGGGCACCGGGGCCGTGAAGCGCCACAAGTCAGTGTTGTGATGCGCCGTCGCGCCCGCCGCGCCGTAGTAGCGCGCCGCCGTCGCCGCGCCCGCCCGCGCGATGTCGCCAATCAGCGTGAACATCGGCTGGTGCAGATCGGCCAGCCCCACGGCCTCGGCCGGCCAGTAGTTCATCTGGGTGTTGATGTTGATGGTGTAGTTGGAACTCCACGCCGGCCGCACGTCGAGGTTCCAGATTCCCTGCAGGTTGGTCGCCTCGGCGCCGGGGCGCGACGCCGAAATCATCAGGTAGCGGCCGAAGTGGAACAGCAGTTCGGCCCGCTGCGCCTGCGCGTCAGAACCGCCGAGGTCGAGGTCGGCCCGCTCGAAGAACCCTCGATAGTCGTCCCGGTGTCGCTGCCGCAGGTCGGCTGTCGTCCGCGCGAGCGCCGCATCGACCCGCCCCCGTGCCTCGGTCACCAGCGTCACGAAGTCGGCGCTCGGCCGTTCGGTGGCGCCACGGAACCCCGAGGCGGCCGATGCGGCGAGCCGCAGGTCGCCCCCATCGTCGCGCTGCAGCGCCGCCACCACCGCGTAGCCCATCCCGGCCACGACCGTGCCATCGCCATCCGGCGGCTCGGCATCATAGACCACGACGTCGGTATCGCCTTTGTGGTAGTCGGGCAGCACATGGACTGGCACGCGGGCCGGCGCGACCAGCCACACCGTTCCATGCTCCTCGGACACCGTGACCACAGTATCGGGGTGCGCCGCGGCAAACCCGAGGCTGGCCTTCGCCGGCGCAACCACCCCCTGCCCCGTCGCAACTGCGACGAGCACACCGTCGGGGTTCGACACGAAACTGTCGAGCCGCACGCCGGCATAGCGCGTGCTGGCAACGGCCTCGGCGAGGTCGAGGCGGCGGCTGTAGTCGATGGCCTCGCCGGTCGCATAGGTCAGCTCGATGCCGCCGAGCGGCTGATAGGACTGGGTCCAGCGCTCGCCCTGCAGTTCCCGCCCAAGTTCATCGGCGCGCCGGTAGTCCCGCCGCCTGATGGCGTCGCGCAGCGCCGGGATCAGCCGAGCGGGCGCCTCGCCTTCCTCCGGCACCAGCGGTCCGCCTGACCAGACCGTATCGAGGTTGAGGTCGATCCGCTCCGTTCCGGTTCGGCCCTTGAGCGTGCCGCCCAGCCAGCCGTTGCCGATGAGGAAGCTGTCGATGAAACCCTCGGCGGGAGTATCAAGGTCGAGGCAGTAGCGTGGCATGGGACGGTCCGGTCTGGATCGGCTCAGCGAGAGCCGGAGTTGTTCGGGGCAGGCGGCCGACGAATAGAGCCGCGCAGGATGATGTCGCAGTTCAGCGTGATGGTATGCGGTTCATGGCTGATGCCGCGCTCGGACAACCGCGATGCGGTGATACTGGCGATGGTCTCTGCGATCTTCTGGACCGGTTGTGCGTCTTCGCCGGTCAGAGCGTCATAGACGCGGCTGGGCGAGCGCGGCAAGCGCACCGAGGCGGTTACCGGTCCAAGGGTCGGTATATCCTCGATCATTTCCATCACCCGCGTGCCCTCCCCTGCCGGCACGGCCTTGCCACGGATCTGCGGCGCCCCATACAGCAGGTGAAGCACGTGACGCTTCTGCTCGTCCTGCCGGGTCAGCGTCGCCCGCGCCGATGATGGCAGGTCGGTGACGATGGCGCGGCTCGATAGCAGCCGTCGATCAGCCCGCGCACGGCGTATTTGCAAAGCGGCTGGCCCATAGCGTGATACATCGAAAAGATCGGGTAGGCGATGCAGCCAATGCTGCCCTTCAGTGTCGCCCCTGCCCAAAGCGCGGCTGTAGGCCTCGAACACAGCCGACGGATCGATCACGTCGAAGGGCAGCTTCAGTTCCTGCAGCATCTGCGCCGCGCCATCATCGCTGCGGTTGTTGCGATCGCCGGCTGGCCAGACCAACACCATCAGGCTGATGGAGGACGCGCGCTTGAGGCCGTGGAAGCGGAGTGCAAACGTCTACCGAAATCCATTGTCGAGACCGCCGCAACACCATGTTCAGGGACACGCTGCCGTCCGGATTGTCCAGACTTGATCAAGGTCAAGAATCCCCCTCCGGCCCGGGGCCATGGTGCTCCACCTCAACCAGGAGAGCCCGATGTCGAATACGCCCCACACCCTCGGCGAAGAGTTCCCAGGCAACCTCGACGCGATCCATGCCCTGAAGGCGTCGGATCCGCGCTTCGCAAAGCTGCTGCGGGACTACGACGAGATCAATGACAAGGTCCACCGCGCCGAGACCCGTCTCGATTCTGTCAGCGACGATGTGGAGCAGTCCCTGCGCCGGCAGCGCGTCATGATAAAGGACGCCATTGCCGCTGCCATTGCCTCCGCCGGTTGAGGCCTAGGCGCAACCGGCGCGGCACCGTGCCTGCTCAACTCGATCAAAGCCCAGGAGCCGAGATGACGACATCCCCAGATGAAGATCAGTCATTGCCCCAGGCGGCCCGGACGAGTCTCGCCGACGAGCGGTCGTCCGCCGCGCAGGAGGCCGAACTCGCGGCGCTGAAGCAGATTTCCGAGGGGGACGGCCCCACGGTTGCCGAAGGTGTCGAGGCGATCATTGCGGGCGCTTCACCCGATGACGCCACGCGGATGCGCGCGGCGCTCGGCATGCCCAAGCCGGCGGGCAAGCCCCGGCGCAGTTCGGACGAACTCGCCGAGAACTGGCGGGCCGCCGGCTACCCTTACCGCTACAAGATGCTGCGCCGCGACTACGAACGTGAGAAGTTCGCGTTGCAGAGCGAGATGCTCAAGCTGCAGTCGTGGGTGAAAGAGGCGCACCAGCGCGTCATCATCCTGTTTGAGGGGCGCGACGCGGCTGGCAAGGGCGGCGCCATCAAGCGCTTCACCGAGCACCTGAACCCGCGTGGGGCGCGCGTCGTCGCGCTCGAAAAACCCAGCGAGGTCGAGCGCGGCCAGTGGTACTTTCAACGCTATGTCCAGCACCTGCCCACCATGGGCGAGATCGTGTTGTTCGACCGCAGTTGGTACAACCGAGCAGGCGTCGAGCGCGTCATGGGCTTCTGCTCGGAAGAGGAGTATCGCGAGTTCCTGCGCCAGGTACCGGAGTTCGAGCGGCATCTCGTCCGCAGCGGCATCCACCTGGTGAAGTTCTGGTTCTCGGTCAGTCGCGATGAGCAGAGCCGCCGCTTCAAGGAGCGCCGTGTGCACCCGCTCAAGCAGTGGAAGCTGTCGCCGATCGATCTTGCTTCACTCGACAAGTGGGACGACTACACCGCTGCCAAAGAGGCGATGTTCTTCCATACCGATACGGCGGATTCACCCTGGACCGTCATCAAGTCCGACGACAAGAAACGCGCCCGACTGAACGCCATGCGGTACATTCTTCACACCATGCCCTACACGGGCAAGGATACCGCTACGATCCAGCGGATCGACGACCTGCTGGTCGGCCGGGCGAACGTGATCCACGAGCGGGGCGAGTACAGTTCCGTGGCCGGTTGGGGTACACCAGAGTAGGCTCACAGGTCGGGTTCCTTCGGTGCCCGGCCGACCTGCATCTCCACCGCTATCGTATGCCGATGGCCTCAAGACGCGCGAAGCTCTTCGGGGCAGTCGGGCTAGTTGCCCACGCAAGGATACGTCGCAGCTATTGTCACCGTGGCGCAGTCCGGCCCATGATCTGGTAGCAATACGGAGATGCGCATGTCCGAGCAGGTCTTGCTGTTCCAGAATCGCATGGGCGTCAGCAACTGGGGCTACATGGCGCTGGGCTTCGCGCTCGCCGCGGCCATTCTGGTGTTCCAGGGGACTGAGCTTTGGCTGGCGGTAGTGATTTGCGGTGGACTGGCGATCGTGGGCATGGCTTTCGCCTACCTTGTCATCACCCTGATGGGACGCCGGAACATTGCCGCCCTGACCCTCGACGGCCCGGGATTGCAGGCCGAGATGCTCAGCCCACTGGGCAACGGCCGGGTCGTCAGCATACCGATTGGTGAAGCGACGGACTGGCGCCGGACCAAGACCTGGCCGTCCGTTCGTTTCCGCTACGACGGCCGCGAGTTCGTGCTGCCGCTGCACGGCGCAACGGTCGACTGGCCTGCCCTGCTCAAGGTGGCGCCGGGGATGCGCGAAACCCTGCGCTGACGTCCCGCTGTCGCGCCAGGAACGCTCACAGGTCGGGTTCCTTCGGCGCCCGGCCGACCTGCATCTCCACCGCAACCACGTCCCCGACCGTCACGCCGATCTGGCGGCGCACCGTGTCCTTGAGCGGCAGCAGGTAGGTTTCGTCACGCGGGAACAGCGACGTCGTGAAACGGACCCCACCGATTTCGGCCTCGACCGGGATCGCGCCCCAGCCATAGGTCACCAGCTTCTTGATGAGCGTGATCTCGGCGGCGATCTCCGGCGGCAGCTTCGCGTAGTAGAACGGCGCTGGCCCGCGCCACTCGATCACCACTGCTTGAAACGCGAGTTCCACCCTGCCCTCCAGCTTCAGCGCAGCAGCCGCTCCGCCTGGTACGGCGTCGGATCGATGAATGGCGTTTCGCCGGTCATCATCTCGGCCACAAGCCGGCCGGTGACCGGACCCAGCGTCATGCCGTGGTGCGCGTGGCCGAAGGCGAACCAGAGGCCGTCGTGCCGCGGCGCCCGGCCGATCACCGGCATCATGTCCGGCGTACAGGGCCGCGCCCCGCGCCAAGGTGTGTCCTCCAGCCGCTGCCCGAGCTGTGGCAACACCTCGCGGGCCGCCACCTCGGCCTTGTCGAGTTGCACCGGGGTCGAGGGGGCATCACGGTGGGCAAACTCTGCGCCGGTAGTCAGCCGGACGCCCATCGCCATCGGCGCCAGCATGTAGCCGCGCTCCGCATCCTGCACCCAATTGGTCAGCGGTTGGTTGCCGGATTGACCGTAGTGCATGTGGTAGCCGCGCTTGACCCCCAGCGGCAGGTCGTAGCCCAGCCGGGCCGTCAGGTCGCCGGCCCAGGGCCCGAGCGCCACCACCGCCTCGGCCGCCTCGATGCCGCCCGCCAACCCCCAGCCCGCGCCCTTGCGCGAAAGACCCATCGCATCGGCCCGCACCACCGTCCCGCCGAGCCGTTCGAACAGCCCCCGATAGGACTGCACCAGCGCTCCGGGGTCGCGGATATTCCACGGATCGGTCCAGTGCAGCGCCCCGGTTATGAGGGCGCCAAGCCCCGGCTCCCGTTCGGCCATCGCCGTGCCGTCGAGTTCGGCGTGGCCGACACCGAACTCCTGCGCCAGCTGGCGCGCCTCAGCGAACTGTGCGTCGCGCTTTTCCGCGGTGCGGAAGATGCGATACCAGCCCTTCTTCTCGATCAGCGACCCTGCCCCCGCCTCATCCACCTGTGCCCCATGCTCGGTGAGGCAATGCCGGATCAGCGGCTCGTAGGATTGCTTGATGTGCGCGTAGGTCTCGGGCCGCGATGCCCGCCAGTAGCGGAACAGGAACGGCGCCACGGCCGGCAGGGCCCTGGGGTGGTAGTGCATGTCGATGCGGTCGTTGAGCCCGTAGCGCAGGATCTCGCCAATCTCCTGCGGGAACGTGTAGGGCGCCACGCCCTCGCGCTGGATCAGTCCGGCGTTGCCGTAGCTCGTCTCCTCGCCCGCCTCGCGGCGGTCAACCAGCACCACCGTCCGGCCGCGCTTCGCCAGGTGGATGGCGACGCTCACCCCGACGATGCCGGCACCCAGCACCAGTACGTCCGACATGCGAACTACCCCAGGTTCGATGCACTGGCCTTGGCCAGCAGCGCCTCGATCTCCCCCGCAAGGCTCGCCGGTTCGACGTCACTACCGAACCGCGTCACGCCCTCGCCGCTGGGGTCGACGAGGAACTTGGTGAAGTTCCACTTCACCGCCTGCAGGCCCAGCACGCCCGGCGCCTCGCGCTTCAACCACTGGTAGAGGGGAGGCGCGCCGTCGCCGTTGACCTCGATCTTGGCGAACATCGGGAAGCTGACATTGTAGTTGAGGTCGCAGAACGCCGCGATCTCGGTCTCGGTGCCCGGCTCCTGGTCGCCGAACTGGTTGCAGGGGAAGCCCAGCACCACCAGCCCCTGGTCCCGGTAGTCGATCCAGAGCTTTTCGAGGCCCGCATATTGCGGAGTGAAACCGCACTTGCTGGCCACGTTCACCACCAGCACAACCTTGTCGCGGTAGGCGGAAAGCGGCTGCTCGGTGCCATCGATAAGACGAGCGGAAAAGTCGTATAGCGTCGTCATGTCGGCAACTCCGGATGCGCCTGAGGCAATGCCCTGCCCTAGTCCTCGCGCTTCACTTCGTCCAGTCGCTTCTGGGCAATTTTCGCAAGCGCCGCCTCGCGCTCCTTCTCCGCCTTCGTCCGCCCGAACTTCACGCGGTTCTCCGATGCGGTCTGCTCTTTGGCCACGCGAGCCCTGGCCTTGC
>CAMDAL010000050.1 GCA_945888565.1 Devosia equisanguinis
GGCCTAGCGGCAGCAGCACGGCGGGCAGCCAGTCTGGCCCCAGCGCCCACAGTCCGTTGAACCCTACCGTCGCCAGCACGAAGTCGAGTCCCCCGAAGGCAATCCAGCCTTCACCGTAGGCTCGGTCCATCGGCCCGAGCTGGCTCGAAACCATCCACCAATGCCAGCCGAAATACGCCGCGTAGAGCGTCAACGATGCCGCGTAGGCCAGAAACCTCTGCCAGTCGCGCTCCCGGATCGACAGCAGCACGCAGACGAGCACATAGGGCAGCGCTAGTTCGCGGAGGAACAGCGCCGCGACGGCGGCCAGCAGCCCCAGCCACCGCCACCCGTTCCCGTAGGCCGCGACCGAAACGAGGATCAGCACCCCCGCCGCCACCTCCGAGAACACCACCGCCTCGGGCGCCAGCAGCGCCCCGAAACTCAGCCCCACCGCCAGCACCGCAGCCGCCGCGACGGCCACCCCCGCCGGGCGCAACATCCGAGACGTCAGCGCGAGCCCCGCGATCGCCAGCGCTCCGAGCAGCACCTGCCCGCCGCCCGGGGGCAGTGCTGCGAGAATCACCGGCCAGGCCGGCGTCCGCCAGTTGAATACCGACCGCGTGCCATAGCCGTCGGCCACCAGCACCGCATGCGCCGCCGCGTAGTATCCTTCGCCGCCACGCATCCGTTCGATGATCCGGCCGTAGCTGACCGCATCGCCCGCCGCGACCGCGCCTTCGGCCACCGGTACCGTCGCGCGCGACAGCGCCACCGCCAGCAGCAGCGCCATCGCTGCGGCCACCAGTGCCAGCACCGCCCATCGCCAGTGCGGCGGCAGTCCGGACATGCGTGTATGGTTTGAGCCCATGGCGCGAGCTTGCCGCACCCACGCCTAACAAACCCCTTTCGGGCCGGAACTCCGGCTGCCGTCGAGCATTCTCATCCCGCGTAACTTCCGGGGCCTTTGATGAAACTCTTCCGCTGCGACCATTGCAGCCACCTGCTCTATTTCGAGAACACCCGCTGCGAACGCTGCGGCCGCACCCTTGGCTACGAGCCGGAGACGAATGCCCTCTGCTCGCTCGAGGGCGGCCCCGATGTCTGGACCGCCCCGTTCCTCGACAATCGCAAGTTCGTCTTCTGCGCCAACGCCGCGCATGGCGCCTGCAACTGGCTCGTCCCCTACGCCCCCGGGTCCGACCCCTACTGCAAGGCCTGCCGCCACAACGCTCTCGTCCCGCCCATCGAGGATCAGGAAAAACTCGAGCACTGGCAGGTCATCGAACGCGCCAAGAAGCGGCTCGTCTACGGCCTGCTGCGCCTCCGCCTGCCGCTCGCCACCCGCAACGAGGATGCGCTGCACGGCCTCAGCTTCCGCTTCCTCGACGAGAAGGTCGCCCCGCACCCGGTGATGACCGGCCACGAGAACGGCATCGTCACCATCGCCCTCGCCGAAGCCGACGACGCGGCGCGCGAATACCGCCGCACCCAGTTCAAGGAGCCCTACCGCACCCTGCTTGGCCATTTCCGCCACGAGATCGGCCACCACTACTGGGACATCCTGATCGGCTCGAACCGGGCCAACCTCGGCGAGTACCGCCGCCTCTTCGGCGATGAGACCCAGCCCTACGAGGCGGCGCTGCAGGCCTATTACGCCAACGGCGCCCCGTCCGACTGGCAGGCCCACTTCATCTCGGCCTACGCCACCGCCCACCCCTGGGAGGATTTTGCCGAGACCTTCTCGCACTACCTGCACCTCGTCGACACCACCGAGATGGCTGCCGCCTATGGCGTTCGCGTCCGCCCGCAGGTCGATACCCGCGGGGCGCTGACCTCCAGCATCGACTTCGACCCCTACGCCTCGACCGACATCAACGACCTCGTCGAACACTGGGTGCCGCTGAGCTCGCTCATCAACAACCTCAACCGCGCCGTCGGCCAGCACGACGCCTACCCCTTCGTGCTCACCCGCCAAGTCATCGAAAAACTCGCCTTCATCGCCCGCGTCATCCACGAAGCCGGCGCCGTCCAGTGGACCGTCCCCGGCCCCAAGGGCCCCATCCCGATCAACAGCCCGCAGTCAGGGTCCGCTTGAGAGACGCTCGCGCTCGAGTGCGTCGAGGATCAGGTTCAGGCCGTAGGTGAACTCGTCTGCGGGATCGTAGCCGCTCTGCATGAGTTCTGAGGCGGACTCGTTCAGGTACGGGTACTCGTCCGTGGGCAACTGCGGCAGGAACACCTCGTTGGTCATGTTCGCGAGCTGGTCGGTGTCGGCGAAGGGGAGACTCGCCTGCTGCAGAGCGAAACCGTAGATGTAGCTGTCGAGAAGCCAGTTTGCATGGGTCGCCATGCGAATGGAGAAGCCAGCTTTGCGCAGGGAGGCCGTCACCGCCTCTCGGTGCCGCAGGTTGGCAGGTCCTGGAGTGGTTCGTGACTCCATGAGAGGGATCGCCCAGGAATGACGGGCCAGCACTTCCCTTGCAGACACAGCCCGCGCTCGCATCGTCGCCCGCCAATCATCCCCTCCCTCCGGCAGGTGAATCTCAGCGAAGACCAGGTCCACCATGCCGTCGAGCAACTCCTCCTTGTTGGCGACGTGGTGGTACAGCGACATCGCACCGGCATCGAGCTCTCGACCTAGCCTGCGCATGCTGAGCGCGTCGATGCCCTCGTTGTCGGCGAGAGCCAGGGCTTGGCGCATGACCCGCTCCTTGCTCAGCGGGACAGAAGCTCCTGGGCTTGATCCGGCATTTGCACCCATGTGGGCTCCCCTTCAATCGCGAACTTGACAAGGCGTACGGTGTACGGTTATCGATCGCGCATGCATCGTACAGTGTACGGTGATCGCATCGTGTGAGGTTGCCGTCCCCCCTGACGTTGGGTCGACCCGCCTCAGTTAGCGCACACTTAACTCGGCCGCCACTCCGCGGACGACCTCCGGAAGGACCAGATCATGACGACACAGGCCAATACCTCCCGACCGCTCGATACCCCCCAGATCCCGGTACAGTTCAAGCTCGCCGCAGCGTGGACGAGCTTCATGTTCTTCTACATCTACGTGGGCTACTTGTTCCTGTACAAACCAGGCGTCGTCGAGAACATCCTGGCGGGAATAGTCTGGGAGTTCGAGATCAGCGAGACATTTGTGACCACGTCGATCGCATTGCTGGCCATCCCGATCCTGATGATCGTGCTCTCGATGACTCTGCCCGCCCGCGTGAACCGCGTTACGAACATCGTCGCGGCAACGCTGTACATCCCCTTCTCGATCTTCAACGCGGTGGGCGAGTCCTGGACCTACTTCTTCGGCCTCTCCATCGGACTCGAGGTGCTACTCCTCGCCTTCATCCTGCGCTCAGCCTGGACTTGGCCCCGCACGTCCTCGACAGCAGACGCTGCTGCAACGGCCGACCGACTGCGATTGCAAGTCCGCGTGTGACGCAGACAGGTAGCATAGTGCCGCGGTGGGCCTGATGCTCATCGCGGCAGCCGCCGCCGCGAGCCGGTCACGTCGACGCCACACGCCTTCACGCGCAAGGCGGTTCGATGCACTCTGTGGCGCATGACCGACCTCACCATCCTCGCCGTCCCCGTCTTCTCCCCGCTGTGCAACCTGGCCTTTGCCCTGCGCCGCGCCGTCTTCATCGATGAGCAGCAGGTGAAGGACGAGGAGTTCGACGCCCACGATCTCACCGCCACCCACTGCGTCGCCATCGTCGAGGGCGCCGTGGTCGGCACGCTGCGTCTCATTGAAACGGCGGAGCACATGAAGATCGGTCGCGTCGCCGTAGCGAAGTCCGCCCGTGGCCTGGGCCTCGGCCGACAGCTGATGCAGCACGCGATGGATCATGCCCGCGCCGCCGGCCACACCCGCTTCGCCCTCAACGCCCAGCACGACAAGACCGGCTTCTACGAAACCTTCGGCTTCCACCCCGTCAGCGATCCCGCCGACGACGGCTCCGGCATCCTGCACGTGGAGATGCGGACATATTGAATTAACCTTGCATTCACCGGTTAACCCGGGTGCCGCTCGCCAAACCCGATTTCCGCGCTAGTGTCGGCGCCATCGGGGAGGCCTGCGCGGCGAGGCGCGGTATCCCCACCGACGCCTGGGAGGCGCAAAAGGCCGGACCTCGGATAACGGGGCCGGTCTTTTTTTCCCGCACGATTGCCGCACCGGGAACACTCCGCCGGTCAGCACGTTTAGTGATCATCGAGCCGTGCGACACCCCACAGCCAAGCGTTGTGCCGCACGGCCTTGTTCTGAAAACTAGAACGGAAGGACCATACTATGATCCGCACCCTGCTTGCCAGTACCGCTATCGTGACCCTGCTCAGCGCCGGCGCCGGCGCCTTCGCCCAGGAGACCACCACTCCGGTCGATCCGAACGCGGCCCCGGCCACCGAAGCTCCGATGGCCCCGGCCGATTCCACCATGACCGACACCACGGTCCAGGCTCCCACTTCCATCCTCGCCACGGGTTACACCGTCACCGACGTTGACAACCTAGCCACCGAGATCATCGGTCGCCAGGTCTACTCGTCGCAGTCCGATGACGCCGAGCACATCGGCGACATCAACAACCTCGTCATCGGCGACAACGGCCAGGTGGCCGCAGTGGTCATCGGCGTCGGCGGGTTCCTCGGCATCGGCGAAAAGAACGTCGCCGTGAAGTACTCCGAGCTGGAATGGGTCGTGGCTGAGGACAACACAGAGCGCTATATCCTGCCCACCAGCAAGGAAGCGCTCGAGGCGGCGCCGGACTTCCGCGCCGAGGACCAGACGCGTCCGACCGAGGACAACATGGCTCCGGCCGATGGCACCATGGCTCCGGCCGACCCGAACGCCGCACCCGTCGACAACAATGCGATGGCACCCGTCGACAACAACGCCATGGCGCCTGTCACCGGTCCGATCGACCGCACGACTCTGACCGACGCTCCGCTGACGGCTGAAGAACTGATCGGCACCAATGCCTATGGCCCGGCCGATGAACACCTCGGCGCCATCGGTGACGTGATCCTCGGCGCCGACGCCAGCTCGGTCGAAGGCGTGATCATCGACTTCGGCGGCTTCCTCGGCATCGGCACCAAGCCGGTGGCGGTCTCCATCGAGAACCTGCGCTACGCCCTCGACGAGAACCGCAACGAGTATCTGTTCGTGAACGTCACGCGTGAGCAGCTCGACCAGGCCCCGGCCTACGACCCCAACACGTTCGACGCTGACCGTAACTCGCAGTACCTCCGCACCAACGCGATGTAATCTGCATCGTCAGGTCAAACGAGAGGCCCGCTCCGGCGGGCCTCTTTTTTGCGCCTACGCCAGACGTTCCGCCCACTTCGTCACGTCGTCGCCGCTGCTCATGTCGGCCTGGAAAATCCCGTCGATCATGAAGCTCGGCGATACGTGGATGCTGTTCTGCCGGGCATATTTTGTCTCCCAGCGCGTGCCCTTGTCGAGCTCCACGTCGTCGAACGCCGCCATCAGCTCGAGGCCGGTATAGCCCTCGATCCGCCGGATCAGGTCGTTCGGCGTTGCGTCGCGGTTTGGCCCCGTGGCATGCCGCTCGAACTCGAACTCCGGGATGCGCGCATAGATCGCCGCCATCACCGATTTCGCCGCATCCTTCCCGCCCACGGCCGCAGCCGTCAGGATGGCGCGCACCAGCACCGGCGAGAACATGTGCCACGGCTGCGAATGGAGCCGCACCTTCACCGTCACCGTGTCTTCGCCCACCGCCGCCAGCAGCGCCTCGAGCTTGCCGAACGCCTTGGCGGAATAGGGGCAGGTCGGCTCGAGAAACACCTCGAACACCCGCGCCCCATGTCCCCACACCAGCACATCCCCAAGATAAGCCACGGCAATCTCCTCGTTTTCAGGAGCGCCAAGCTAGCGGTGTGGCGGGCGATGACCATGGGCCATTGGTCGGATGGTCGAACTGCAGGAACGGCTACCCGATCAAGCCAGGATATCGATCCCGGTCTTGCTCATTTCGCCGGCCCGCCGCACCACGGCGGCCAGCATCTCGAACTGGCGCTGGGTCGCGAGCATGTCGACCATCTCCGCCGCCAGGTCCACCCCCTGCCCTTCCGGCGTTCCCGAAGCGGCACGCGTGATGTTGGTGGCGTTGCGCTCGAACCGGGCGGTCGCGGCAGTCATGCCGGCAGCAGCAATCGACAGTGCGGACACATCACTCTCCTCAGCGAAGCCTCACCTGTGGCACGCCCCACGTTCCAGCCGGTAAACGACCCTGCGCAAACTTGATTAACTTCGCCTCAATCGTCCTAATCCACTTGCATTTCGCAAGCAGTATGCGCTAGCCTGCGCTCAGTCAGCACCGAAAGGCACCGCCATGCCCCGCTTCCTCGCCATCTACAGCCTGCAGCCCGAAGACCTCGCGACGTTCCGCGCCCTGCCGAAATCCGAGCAGGACCGCATCGACAACGAGGGCATCGCACTCTGGAAGGTATGGGAGCAGCAGCATGCCGCCGCCTTCGCCGACCCCGGCGGTATGGTCGGCAAGACCCTGCGCGTTTCCCGCACCGGCACCGCCCCCGCCACCAATCCGATCTGCGGCTACCTGGTCGTCGAAGCAGAAACCATCGAAGCCGCCGCGAAGATCTTCGAAAACCACCCCCATATCGGCCCCTTCCCCGGCGACGCCATCGACATCATGCCCTTCGTCACCGAACCGCCGGCGAACTGACAACAGGTCGCAGCCCCTCATGCATTCCGCCCCGGAGACCGAAATGGCCAAAGTCATCATCCACGCGACCATTACTCTCGATGGCTTCATGGCCGATCCGGACGGCGGCATCGACTGGATGTTCGGCTTCCCGACTGCCGACGAGGACCAAGCCGTCGTCGGCAAAGTCATGGCGGAACTGGGCGCGGTCGTCGGCGGTGCCAACCGGGAGCAGACCGTCGAGGACGACGGCCAGCCCTATGGCGGCATGTTGAAGATCCCGGTCTTTCTCGTGACCCACACCGCGCACGACCCGGTGGAGAAAAACGGCGTCACCTATACCTTCGTTGTCGATGACATCGCCCACGCCGTCGCCCTGGCCAGGTCCACTGCCGGCAGCAAGGCTGTCTCGCCGCTGGGCGGCAGCATCTCCCGCCAGTGCCTCAAGCTCGGCCTCGTCGACGAAATCCATCTCGACGTCGTCCCGATCCTTCTCGGCGACGGCATTTCCCTGTTTGCCGGCCTCGGCGAACGCATCAGTCTGAGACGCATACACACCTCTGCATTCGCCAGCGAAACCCACATGATCTACGGGATCGAGAAGTAAACAACGGACTGAGGAGCTTCGTTCAGCCCGACGGGGGTCAACAGCTACGGGCTACTCGAGTTGCCGCACGTTCAGCCACCCATGGCTGTTGGCAATCGCTGCGAGCACCGGCCATCCGCTCGCCGAGATCGACACCCAGCTTCGGTGCTTGCCCAGGTGGCCGGGCGCCTCATCGCCGATCGCCGCTGCTGCTCCGGGTGGCCAGAGTTCGTACTCCTCCCAGATCCGCTCCACGAACAGGGTGAGGTAGTCGGCGCCCTCGAATGTCACCACAACCCGCAGATATCCCGATGGGTCGGGAGTTGCGGTAACGGTTCCCTGCACGCGATCGACGACAAAGCCGATCACCACCCTCTGCTCCGTCACATGCTCGATGAGGCTGAGGGTAATCCGGCGCTGGCTGTCGTCGTCGAGCAACCAGTTCGGCCAGTTTCTGGCATCACCGGCCAGGTCATCGATCAGGAAACCGGGCTCCCGCAGCGACGCCGGATAGTCCATATCCCGGCCGGTGAGGCTGTTGAAGAACGATGGCGGTCGGGCGGGTGCTGTCATCTAACGGGCTGGCGCGAAACACCCCGCCACAATAGCCAATGGGTCCATAACGCGGAACCCCGCCCCCCCAACGCAAAAAGGGCCCGCACCGCGGACCCCCTCCATCACCCCACAGCGAAACCCTCACCGACGCGTCATGTGCCGCAGCCGCGCGATCTCGTCGTAGTCGGCCTGCTCGGATTTTGCCGCCGCCTCGGCCTCGCGGCCGTGCTCGCGCTGGTCGAGCAGCTCGACCTTCTTGAGGTCCTCGACCGCCTCCGCCAGCGCGTCCTGCGCCGTCTCGAGCGTGCCCTTCATGTCGCGGGCCGAGTTCAGCAGGTTGTCGCGCCGGGCGATGGCCGCCTTGGCGAAGGTCGAATACGCGAAATGCGCGATATCCGAGATACCGGTCTTCTGCTGTTCGATCTCGATCTGCTGGTCGAGCTCAGCCGCCATCCGCTCGAAGTCCGCGATCATCATTTCGATCTGCGTAACCGAGCGACGCTTCTCGTCGACCTGGAATTTCTTGAGCCGGATCAGGCTCTCGCTGCGCGACTTCACGACTTGTACTCCTTACACAACAAGTCACTCAAACTACTCACGCGCCGGCCTTTTCAACGATCGCCTGCAGCATCACATAGCCGTCGGCAATCGAGGTGCGTTCTTCCCGCTGCTGGCTCAAGAACGCCTCCAGCGCCGGGTTGATCGCAATGGCACGGTCGACGCCTGGATCCGATCCCTTCCGGTAAGCCCCCAGCCGGATCAGTTCCTCCATGTCGGCATATGTCGACATGAGTTCCCGCGCCTTCTGCAGGGTGGGCCGGAAACTCACCGGCACACATCCTGGCATCGTTCGCGAGATCGACCTCAGAACGTTCACCGCCGGGTAGCGACCCCGCTCGGCAATCGAACGCTCCATCACGATGTGTCCATCGATAATGCCGCGAACGGCATCGGCGATAGGCTCATTGTGATCATCACCTTCCACCAAAACGGTAAACAGACCCGTAATGGAACCCGAGCCATGCAGCCCCGGCCCTGCCCTTTCGAGCAGCCGGGGAAGTTCGGTGAAAACCGTCGGCGGGTAGCCCTTGGCAGTCGGCGGCTCGCCGATGGCGAGGCCGATCTCGCGCTGCGCCATGGCAAAGCGGGTGAGGCTGTCCATCATGCACAGCACGCGCTTGCCCTGGTCGCGGAAATACTCGGAGAGCGTCAGCGTCAGGTAGGCCGCCTGCCGCCGCATCAGCGCCGCCTCGTCCGAAGTGGCCACCACCACCACCGCCTGCTGCAGCCCGACTTCGCCCAGATACTCGGTGACGAACTCCTGCACCTCGCGGCCGCGCTCGCCGATCAGCCCGATCACCGCCACGTCGACTTGCGCGTTACGCGCCAGCATCGACATCAGCACCGACTTGCCGACGCCCGAGCCGGCAAAGATGCCCATGCGCTGCCCGTCGCACATGGTGGTGAAGGTGTTCAGCGTTCGCACCCCCATGTCGATCGGCGCGCCGACCCGCGTCCGCTCATGCGCCGGCAGCGGCGTCTGCTTCAGCGGATAGGGGTCGGAGCCGTTGAGGATCGGCCCCTTGCCGTCGATCGGCTTGCCCTCCGCGTTCACCACCCGGCCGAGCCACGCGTTCGATGGCTGCACCGACCCGGCATGCGACTTGAACACCGCCTTGCAGCCCAGCCGCACCCCGGTCAGCGGCCCGAATGGCAGGCAGAGCGCATGACCGTCACGGAAGCCGATGATCTCGGCGTTCAGTGTCTGGTTGTCGGTCGTCTCGATCGCGACGCGCCCGCCGATGCGCAATTCGCGAACCGGGCCAACCACTTCGATCAGCAGCCCCTGTACCGTGCGGACGCGGCCAAACACCTCGACCTCGTCAATCGCATCGATCATCGCCACGAGGGTCTGCATGGGCTCAAAAGTCTCGAATCGCTTGCTTTTCAGGTTAACCGACCATTAAGCATGAAGCACTAACCTTGGGCTTTGAGCAGGGATTTTCCGAGTGCTCCGGAACCTGCTTTCCCCATCTCCATCCCCAGCAAATCCTTGAGTCAGCAGAGTCGATTGCAAGGGCTTCTTAACCTAAAAAATTAAGTCGCGAACTGCCAAATTACGTAGCATTTTCAATGATTTAACTTATCGTTAGCACCTTGACGTTTGCATCTTGCGGATCAGAATTAAACTTTGTTAACTAATTGCGGTTAGCTTTGAGTCATATCCAGTAGGGTTCGGTTAGGGCTCGGAGCGATCACCGCTTCGGCCGGTTCCAGCGAGGAACGGTTTAAAGGGATCGACGGCATGCGTGTACTCTTGATCGAGGACGACAGTGCAACGGCGCAGAGCATCGAACTGATGCTCAAGTCCGAGAGCTTCAACGTCTATACGACGGATCTCGGCGAAGAAGGCGTCGACCTCGGCAAACTCTATGACTACGACATTATCCTTCTCGATTTGAACCTCCCCGACATGTCGGGCTACGAGGTTCTGCGCACCCTGCGCGTCGCGAAGGTGCAAACCCCCATCCTCATCCTGTCCGGCCTCGCCGGCATCGAGGACAAGGTGCGCGGTCTCGGCTTCGGCGCCGACGACTACATGACCAAGCCGTTCCACAAGGACGAACTGGTCGCCCGCATCCACGCCATCGTGCGCCGGTCCAAGGGCCATGCGCAGTCGGTCATCAACACCGGCGACCTCAGCGTCAACCTCGACACCAAGACCGTCGAAGTGCAGTCCGCCCGCGTCCACCTGACCGGCAAGGAATACCAGATGCTGGAGCTGCTCTCGCTCCGCAAGGGCACGACGCTCACCAAGGAAATGTTCCTCAACCACCTCTACGGTGGCATGGACGAGCCCGAGCTGAAGATCATCGACGTGTTCATCTGCAAGCTCCGCAAGAAGCTTTCGGTGGCCACCGGCGGCAAGAACTACATCGAAACCGTCTGGGGCCGCGGCTACGTGCTGCGCGAGCCCGACGAAGTCGAAGCCTTCGCCGAATCCAGCGTCGCCTGACGCACGCAACCCTGCCGAAACCGCCCGATCCCTGGCGCTATCGGCATCCAAAAAAGGCCCCGTGGCACGCCGCGGGGCTTTTTGCTTTGAGCGATCCGCCTCTGGTGTGGTGAGCGGCCGAACGATCTTTTCCCCCCGCTCCCCCGCAGCGCGGAAAACCCTTCCGCGTGCAACAGCTTCCTCCAGGCCCGAACCGTGTTACCAACACGGCCGCAGTGGGAAACAACACACCAAGGGAGAACCACATGAAGCTCGAATCCGTCGCGCTCCATCATGGCTACACGGCCGAAGCGACCACCAAGGCCGCCGCCGTGCCGATCTACCAGACCACGTCGTACACCTTCGACGACACCAAGCACGGCGCCGACCTGTTCAACCTGGCGGTCCCCGGCAACATCTACACCCGCATCATGAACCCGACGACTGCCGTGCTCGAAGCGCGCGTCGCCGAGATGGAGGGCGGCATTGCCGGCCTCTGCGTCGCCTCCGGCATGGCGGCCATCACCTACGCGATCCAGGCCATCGCCGGCGTCGGTGACAACATCGTCTCGATCAGCCAGCTCTACGGCGGCACCTACAACCTGTTCATGCACTCGTTCCCGCGCCAGGGCATCGAGGTCCGCATGGCCGACCAGGCCGATTTCGAGGGCCTCGAGAAGCTCATCGACAAGAACACCAAGGCGGTGTTCTGCGAGTCGATCGGCAATCCGGCCGGCAACGTCGTCGATATCCAGCGCCTCGCCGAAATCGCCCATCGCCACGGCGTGCCGGTGATCGTCGACAACACCGTCACCTCTGCAAGCCGTTCGAGTTCGGCGCCGATATCGTCGTGCACGCGCTCACCAAATATATCGGCGGCCACGGCAACTCGATCGGCGGCATCATCGTCGATTCGGGCAAGTTCGACTGGAAGGCCAACAAGGACCGCTTCCCGATCCTCAACGAGCCCGATCCGTCCTATCACGGTGTCGTCTACACCGAGGCGCTCGGGCCGGCCGCCTATATCGGCCGCTGCCGCGTCGTGCCGCTGCGCAATACCGGCGCCGCGCTCTCGCCGCACAGCGCCTTCCTGTTCCTGATGGGCCTCGAAACCCTCGGCCTGCGCATGGAACGCCACTGCGAGAACGCCGAAAAGCTCGCCGCCTGGCTGAAGCAGCACCCCAAGATCAACTGGGTGAACTACGCCCAGCTGCCCGACAGCAAGTACAATGCGACCGCGCAGAAGATCACCAAGGGCAAGGCCTCGGGCATCATCAGCTTCGGCATCAAAGGCGGCGCCGTCGCCGGCGGCCAGTTCATCGACGCCCTGCAGATGATCCTGCGGCTCGTCAACATCGGCGACGCCAAGTCGCTGGCCTGCCACCCCGCCTCGACCACGCACCGGCAGCTCGGCCCCGAGGAACTGGCGAAAGCCGGCGTCTCCGAAGACCTGGTCCGCATCTCGGTCGGCATCGAGCACATCGACGACATCATCGCCGACGTCGAACAGGCCCTGGCAAAGGTCAGCTGATCCAGCACATCACTCCTCCCCCGCGTCACGGGGGAGGAGTCGGAGATCCCGCCCAAGGGACGCTCCATCATTGCGCCATATCAAGGACAAACCACCGGGCACCTGCTGTCATCATCTGCCCGCCACGACTTGTTCAGACAGGCAGCCCCAAGGCACGCACAATGACCACGCCCACCGGCCCGCGCCTCCAACCCACCGGCCGCCTGATCCCGGCCGAGCTCGACGAAGCCATGGTCGCTGCCGTGGTGCAGGATTTCTACGCGAAGGCGCGCGCCGACGAGATTATCGGCCCGGTGTTCAACCGCGTCATCCCCGAAGCGCAGTGGCCGCACCACATCGCCACCATCACCGATTTCTGGAGTTCCATGCTGCTTGGCACCGGCCGCTACATGGGGCGCCCGATGCCAAAGCACCTCGCCATCCCCGAACTCACCGACGCCCACTTCGCCCGCTGGCTGAAGCTCTTCCGCGACACCGCCGAGGAACACTGCCCCGAAACTGTCGCTGCCCTGTTCATCGACCGCGCCCAGCGCATCGCCTACAACTTCCGCATGCGCATCGCCCAGTTCCGCGGCCACGACCCGGAGGCCTTACGCCCCCAGCGGGCCGGCGAGGAATAGCAGGGCTGAGGCCGCGCATATCCGAGCGCGGTCAATCGCCGAGACCGACCTGCAATGCCCGGATGTTCGCCCCCAGTTGCCCCGAGGCAAGCAGCCCCGGACCCAGCGGCCCAGAACGGTCTTCGCCGATGGGCGGCAGCGCTCTGAGCGCCGCGCGAACCTCGGGCGTCATATGGGCGAGCTGCCAGCGTATCTCTTCGCGTGCGGCGTCGGGCCCTTCGAACGCGCTGAGCCCAGCCGCCTTGGCCGCATAGGCAGCGGCGCCGAGCGCATGGGCGCCCATGTGGCACACCGCCATCGCCTGCCCGGCCGCCCGCGCGGCGGCAACGCCAGCGGGCGACTTTACCTCGCGCGCCGTACTCCCATCGCCGAAACGCCCTCTGATCTCGTCGGCGACGTTCATCTCGCCGCGGGCAAAGGCGCGCGCTCTCTCGATGGCCTCCCGCGGGCGCCGATCCTGCGGCCGTTCGGCCTCGAACAGCCACAACACCCGCTCGGCACAGTCAGCAGCCCATGCCGCGACGCGTTGGCGATCGGTCAGATCCAGGGTCTGTGTGGAAATCACGCATCACCTCCGGACTTGGGCCGGGAGCGTTATCACGCTTGGGCGTTGCGAGGCTGCTTCCGGCCCGGTTGCGGTCACTAGGCAGACAGGTTCACGCTCTGCAAACCCGCTTCTTTTTGGCCTACAAGGCAATGATCCGCCGCAGCTGCTCCGAAAGCCGCTCTGTTTGCCATCTACGCTCGTTTTCGGGGTCCTGACCGGCCGCTTCGATGGCTCTGCGGGCATAGTTCGCGGCGTGGGGAGCATGGGTGGCGACGTGCACCGTCGCTGCAGCATGGCCCGCTGCCCTAGCTGCTGCTGCGGCCGCCGGGCTTGATGACTGCCTCGCAGCCGCATGGGAGGCAAAAGCTAGCTTCCTCGCGCTAGCCACACCCAAATCGCCGCGGTGCCAACGCCTGGCGGCTTCAATCGCTTGACGTGGCCGATGGTCTTCCGGTGACTTAGCCTCAAATAAAGCGAGCACATGGTCCGCACAATCAGCAGCCCACAAGACCAATTCATGATGCTGATGCACTTGGCGCCCCGAATGGTTGCAATCATTTCGGTTCTCACAATACCGGACTTTAGCCTATGCGCGCTAACTCGCACCTTGGCGGCGGCTTTCTAGCCGGCAAGCCGGGAGCACGAACAGCCGAGATGGCAACAAACAGTGCCGATCGAGCGGAGACGTGACGCCTTGAGCCACAAGCTGTCCCCACGCCCCAGCCTCGGGCCTGGGTCACGCCCGGTCAGTTCAGGCGCTCGCCCGCAGCTGCTGCCCGAGGAACATCTTTTCCAGAATATCCCGGTCGAACGGCTTCATCATGTAGTCGGATGCGCCGGCCTTTAGCCCGAGCGCAATCTGCCCCACGTCGTATTCGGTGACCATGTAGACCACTCGTGGCGCGCCGCCGCCGACATAGGCGCGCAGCAGCTTCAGAAATTCGAGCCCGCCCATCACCGGCATCTGCCAGTCGAGCAGGATGGCGTCCGGCATTTCCTGCCGGCACTTGTCGAAGGCTTCCTGGCCGTCTTCGGCTTCATCGACGATGTAGTCGAGATCCTCGAGGATCCGCCGCGCAACTTTGCGCACGACACTGGAATCATCGACGACGAGGCAGGATTTCATGACGCGCTTTCCGACACAGAGGAACGAACGCTTTGACGGGTCGCCATCATCCCTCATAACTCCCTGCGAAATGGTTAGCGCAGGGTTACCCGGCACGCTTTCCGGCATCCGGCATCGAGCCTCCCGCTACCGGAAACGCCAACAACGCCCCGGCCCCTGAACATTCCGGGATCGAAAGCGCGACAGTCGCGGATTGAATTCAGGAACGGTGCGGGACGACGCCGTGGCGTCGCCCCGAAACCAAGGGTGTCGATCAGGGGACAGTAACGTCCAGCTTGGTCGAGATCTTGTTGAACAGGCCCGAGAGGCCGCCGCCAAGGGTCGTCGCGGCGGCAATGATGCCGACCGCGATCAGGGCGGCGATCAGGCCGTATTCGATGGCGGTAGCGCCCGATTCGTCGTCGATGAACTTAGCTACAGTATTCAACCAAGCCTCCTGTGCGATTGGTAGACCCACTATGGACCGCACAGGCTAAGGGCGCGTTGTGAGTTCATCTCGCACTTGCCCGGCAAACTTCACGCCTCGGCAACCATAGCGCTCCAGCCGCAGCGTCACGCAGGGGCGGAAAACGACAAGGGCGCCTCGAATCCGGGATTCGAAGCGCGGCGCGGATAGTGTCGGGG
>CAMDAL010000051.1 GCA_945888565.1 Devosia equisanguinis
GGCGAGGCGGAATTGCTTGATGAAATAGAAGGTGAACGCAGTGACGCCCTTGGGAGGCTGCGTGTCGCTGGCCAGCGCTACCGGTGCGTAGCGGCTGTCGAACCAGGCAATGACTCGGTTGAGCATTTTGAACTCATGTTCCGAGCCCGTCTGACGGATTGAGTCAGGTTAGGGCTACAGGGGATTGTTTTCGTTTCTCTTTGGCCAGGCCGAGAGCAGCGGGTGCGATGCGGCGCGGGAAGTTACGAGTTTCCATTTGTCCCTCCTTGGGATGGTTGGTGGTGTCTTTGGCAGGCACGGCTTAGGCGGTGGAGCACGGCGTGGTCACATCGTCTCCCTCCCCCTCGTGGAGAGGGATCAAGGGTGGGGGGCAGCACGCGCCGCCCTACCCCCACCCCAGCTACGCCAAGCCGCTACGCGACTGGCTACGCTACCCTCCCCACAAGGGGGAGGGAGGAGAGCCGTCGGCGGTTGTCACTCCGCCGCTTCCTCCAGGATGTCGGGCAGAAACCCACCCGACTGGCGGCTCCACAGGCTGGCATAGGTGCCCCCCTGCTGGATCAGTTCGGCGTGCGAGCCCTGCTCGATGATCTTGCCCTTGTCGAGCACCACGAGCCGGTCCATGGCGGCGATGGTGGAGAGGCGGTGAGCGATGGCGATCACCGTCTTGCCCTCCATAAGCCGCGTCAGTTGGCCCTGGATCGCCGCCTCGACCTCGCTGTCGAGAGCCGAGGTGGCTTCGTCGAGCACGAGGATCGGGGCGTTCTTGAGCAGCACGCGGGCGATGGCGATGCGCTGGCGCTGCCCGCCCGAGAGCTTCACGCCGCGTTCGCCGACATGGGCGTCAAAGCCTTTGCGCCCCTTGAAGTCGACCAGCCCATCGATGAACAGATCGGCCTCCGCCAGCCTGGCGGCGGCCAGCATCTCCTCCTCGGTCGCATCCGGGCGGCCGTACATGATGTTCTCGCGCACCGAGCGATGCAGCAGCGAGGTATCCTGCGTGACCACGCCGATCTGCTCGCGCAGCGACTCCTGCTGCACCTTGGCGATGTCGTTGCCATCGATCGAGATCACGCCGCCCTCGCGGTCATAGAACCGCAGCAGCAGGTTGACGATCGTTGATTTTCCGGCCCCCGAACGGCCGACGAGGCCGATCTTTTCGCCCGGCTTGATCCGCACGTTGAGCTTGTCGATGACGCCCGACTGCTTGCCGTAGTGGAAGTTCACGTTGTCGAAGGCGATGTCGCCCTTCACCGGGCCGAGGGGCCTGGCGCCCGGAGGGTCGGCGACGACACGCGGCAGCGAGATCGAGTTGATGCCGTCGCGAACGATGCCGATGTTCTCGAACAGCTGCGACATCTCCCACATCACCCACTGGCTCATGCCCTGGAAGCGCAGCACGAGTGCCGTCGCAACGGCGATCGCTCCGGGCGTCATGGCACCATTGAGCCACTGTGTGATGCCGACGGCCATCACGGCGAACAGCAGCAGGTTGTTCATCAGCGGGATGACGATCTGCAGCAGCGAAAACATCCGCATCTGCTTGTGCACGGTGCCCATGAACTGATCCATGGCCTCGTGGGCGTAGGCCTCCTCGCGGTTGGAATGCGAGAACAGCTTCACCGTTGCGATGTTGGTGTAGCTGTCGACGATGCGGCCGGTCATCAGCGAGCGCGCGTCGGCCTGCGCCTCGGCCACCTTGCCGAGCCGGGGCACGTAGTAGCAGAGCAGCGCGACATAGCCGGCGAGCCAGACGAGGAACGGCACCGCCAGCCACAGGTCGCTCATCGCCGCCAGCACCACCGCGCCGGCAAAATAGACGACCACGAACACCGTGACGTCCAGCAGCTTCATCACCACTTCGCGCACCGCCAGCGACGTCTGCATCAGCTTGGCGCCGATGCGGCCGGCGAACTCGTCCTGGAAGTAGCTCATCGACTGGCGCAGCAGGTAGCGATGCGCCATCCAGCGGATGCGCTGCGGCAGGTTGCCGATCAGCGTCTGGTGGATGATCAACGTGTCGGCAATCTGCAGCGCCGGCAGGACCAGCAGCAGCAGGCCCGCCATCAACGCCAGCTTCCACCCCTCATCGGCGAGGAACGTCGCCTTGTCGGCGGTGCCGAGCCAGTCGATGATCGAGCCCATGAAGCTGAACAGCATGATCTCGCCCAGCGCCACACCCGCGCCGAGCACCGCCATGGCGATCAGCCACCGCTTGGCGCCCTGGCAGAAATGCAGGCAGAAGGCCACAAGCCCCTTGGGTGGCTGTGCCGGCTCATCGAGCGGATAAGGCTCCAGCCGCGTTTCGAACCACTTGAATACCGGGCCGATCATTGAAGACGCTCCTTGGCTCCCGCCTGATTGTCCGACGCCTACGACCTCAAGCACGGTTGAGGTCAAGCGCTTCGTCCCCAGGCAGGGCTTACTCTCTTTGTCGTTTTGGATTACGCACACGACACGCTTATGGCGCGGCGGAGGTGCGTGCTGCGACACTGGATTTTGACCGGTCGGCAGCCGCACAGAATACAGCAACGGCTGGATTCGGCTGTAGCCGCCGTGCCACAGTCAATTAACGAGTTGAAGTTGCGGAGATATTGATGCGCGACGGGCAAGACGACACCATCTACCTGAAGGACTACGCCCCGACCCCGTATGTGATCGAAAAGGTCGAGCTGGACGTGGCAATTGCGCCCGACACCAGCCGCGTGCGAACGCTGCTGACCATTTCGCCACGCGAAGGCACCCCTCCCGGGACGCCGTTGATGCTGGATGGCGAAGACTTGAAACTGCTGTCGATCGCCATCGACGGGCTGCCGCTGGCGCTGACCGCCTACGAGGAAACGCCGACGACGCTCTGCGTGCTCGAGCCGCCGATCAAGCGCTTCGTGCTCGAAACCGAAGTGCAGGTCGAGCCGGAAAAGAACCTCAAGTTGATGGGCTTCTACCGCTCGTCGGGCACCTGGTGCACCCAGTGTGAGCCCGAGGGCTTCCGCCGCATCACCTGGTACTATGACCGGCCGGACGTGCTGGCGCCGTTCCGGGTGAAGATGACGGCCGACAGGACGCTGGCGCCGGTGCTGCTGTCGAACGGCAACCTGGTCGAAACCGGCGACAGGGGTGACGGACGCCACTTCGCCGTCTGGGAAGACCCGTTCCCGAAGCCCGCTTACCTGTTCGCCATGGTGGCGGGCGATCTTGGCGCCATCCACGACAGTTTCACCACCGCTTCGGGCCGCAAGGTAGCGCTTGGCATCTACTGCGAGCACAGCAAGGAGGGCGAGTGCGGCTACGCCATGGATTCGCTCAAGCGCTCCATGGCCTGGGACGAGCGCCGCTTCGGCCGCGAGTACGATCTCGACATCTTCAACATCGTCGCGGTGAGTGACTTCAACTTCGGCGCGATGGAGAACAAGGGCCTCAACATCTTCAACGACAAGCTGGTGTTCGCCAAGCCCGAGTCGGCCACCGATGCCGACTACGCCTCGATCGAGAGCGTCATCGCGCACGAGTATTTCCACAACTGGACCGGCGACCGCATAACCTGCCGCGACTGGTTCCAGCTCTGCCTCAAGGAAGGGCTCACGGTCTATCGCGACCAGGAGTTCTCGATGGACGAGCGGTCGCGCCCGGTGAACCGCATCGAGGATGTGCGGCTGTTGCGCCAGGCGCAGTTCCCCGAGGATGGTGGCCCGCTGGCGCACCCGCCGCGGCCGGATCACTACAAGGAAATCAACAACTTCTACACGACGACGATCTACGAGAAGGGCGCCGAGATCGTCCGCATGCTGGCGACGCTACTCGGCGAAGCCGGCTTCCGCAAGGGCATGGACCTCTATTTCGAGCGCCATGACGGCGACGCGACGACCATCGAGGCCTTCATCAAGGTGTTCGAGGATAGCTCGGGGCAGGACCTGCAGCAGTTCCAGCAGTGGTACCTGCAGGCCGGCACGCCGGAGGTCACGGTCTCCGACAACTACGACGCTGCGAGCCAGACCTACACCCTGACGCTCAGCCAAGAAACCAAGCCGACGCAGGGACAGCCGGACAAGCAGCCCATGGTGCTGCCGGTGAAGTTCGGGCTGATCGGCCCGAACGGCTCACCGATGAACTGGGGCGGTGTTTCGGGTGCCGAGTTGCGCGGCGAGGACCTGCTGGTCGTCGACACGGCTTCGGCGACCATCACCTTCACCGGCGTGCCGAACCGGCCGGTGCCGTCGCTGTTCCGAGGCTTCTCCGCCCCGGTGAAGCTCAACTCGTCGATCAGCGAAGCCGACCAGCTGTTCCTCGGCCGGCACGATGCCGACCCATTCAACCGCTGGCAGGCGCTGCAGGATGTGGCCGGCCGGCTGATGATCGATGCGGTGCGCGGCACGCCCTGGACCGCGCCGCAGGCCAGCGCGCTGGCCGAGGCGCTGGAGGAGACGCTCGGCTCCAAGGAGCTCGACCCGGCTTTCAAGGCGCATGCGCTGAGCCTGCCCAACGAACTGACCATTGCCCGCACCATCGGCGAGGACATCGACCCGGACCGCATTCACGCGGTGCGCGGCACGCTGATCCGCGACATCGTCGGCCAGATCGCGCCGGCGCTGGAGCGGGTCTACCTCACCAATGACAGCCGCCTCGCCTATTCGCCCGACTTCCAGCAGGCCGGCCGCCGATCGATGAAGAACACGGCGCTCGGATTGCTGGTGCATGCCGGAGCCGAGGGCGGTGCGAAGCTGGCGCGCGAGCAATACGAGCGGGCGACCAACATGACCGACCGCCTCGCGGCGCTCGGCGCCATTGTCGGCGCCTGGACGACAGATGCGAAGCCGTTGCTGGCCGATTTCCGCGCCCGCTTCACCGCCGATCCACTGGTGCTCGACAAGTGGTTGTCGCTAAACGCCCAGTCGCGCGACGCCGGCACCGTCGATCGGCTCAAGGCGATCCTCGCGGCGCCGGATTTCCCGCGCAACAACCCGAACCGCCTGCGGTCGCTGGCGGCGGTGTTCGGCATGAACAACCCGACGCAGTTCGCTCGCGCCGATGGCGAGGGCTTCCGCTTCCTCACGCAGTTCGTTGCCGACGTGGATGGCCGTAACCCGCAGGTTGCGGCTCGGGTGCTCACAGCCTTCCGCATCTGGCAGAGTTTTGAGCCGACGCGGCGCGAGGCCGCCCGCTCGGCCATGCAGGCGCTCAAGTACGCCGGAAACCTCAGCCGCAACACGGCGGAGATCCTCGACCGGACGCTCGCGGGGTAGTTCGGCCGGTTAAAAGGTCGTTACGGTTGGAAGAATTTTTCTTCGCGCGTAAGTGACTCTGCCGACTCGGCTTTTCGGCCCGCGCGCCCAAGGTGCGCGGGCAGCCCTATTGCTTCAAATCACGAAGCAGATTCAAAGTCCTGTGCAGGGGCAGTGGGTCCGGGTCGCCCCCAATATATGAGACGGAGAACTTGATGCGGTCGACGGAGCAATCCGGCGCCGGCGGCGGACGATTCCGCGCGCCCGTGCCGGCACAAACGGTGCAGAGCCCGGTGGGTCTGATGCACCGGCTCAGCGCCGCCATCGCCGCTTTTCGCGCCCCCGTCGCCGCCGCTCCCCAGATTGCCGACACCGACGCCCTGATCGCCACCCTGCCCTTCGGCGTCGCCTGCTGGAATGCCGACGCGCAGCTCGTCGCCAGCAACGAACGCTTCGCCGAACGCCTGCGCGTGGCGGCCGATATGTTGTCGCCCGGCGCCGCCTACCATGAGGTGATCCAGCAGCTCACAGTCGGCGGCTCGATGCAGCCAGTGCGCGAGGACTGGCAAAACCGCCTGCTCGAGCTGCATCGCGAAGACGGCTCCACTCTGCTGATCGAGGAGCGTCCGCTCGCCACCGGCGGCTTCATCACCCTCGTCATGGACGTCACCGAGAGCCGGCGCACCAACCAGTTGCTCACTTCGATCCGCGAAGACCAGCGCCAGCTGGCCCGTCGCTTCCACGAGGAAAAAATCCGCGCCGAGGCGGCCAGCCGGGCCAAGACCAGCTTCCTCGCGCACCTGAGCCACGATATCCGCACCCCGCTCAACCACATCATCGGCTTCGCCGACATGCTGCGCCAGCAGCCCTTCGGACCGCTGGGCGATGGGCGCTACCTCAACTATGTCGAAGCGGTGAAGGCTTCGGGCGAACGCCTGCTCGGGTTCTTCGCCAACATCCTCGAGCTGGCCGAGCTCGAAGGCGGCCGCCGCGAGCTGAAGCGCGACCGCTTCACCGCCGACGAGCTGCTGATCACCATCCTCCGTCGCTTCTCGACCCAGGGCCAGCGCGCCGGCATCACCATGGGGCTGGGCGGCGCCTGCGAAGCCATCCTCACCGCCGACCGCTTCGCCCTCGAACGCATGGTGGCCAACCTCGTCGAGAACGCCATCCGCTTCACCCCGCGTGGCGGCAAGGTGACGCTCGCCGCCTATGCTGCCCATGACGGCGTGGTGCTGGAGATCACCGACACCGGCATCGGCATGAGCTCGGAGCGGCTGGAGTCCCTCTCCCAGCCCTTCGTCTTCGGCGACGCAGCCCTGACGCGCGACCGCGAAGGCGCGGGCCTCGGCGTCGCTATCAGTCGCGCCATCGCGGAGCTGAGCGGCGGCCGGATGGCGATCGACAGCCGGCAGGGGCTGGGCACGACGGTGGCTGTGTCGCTACCGCTGCTCGCCGAAGAAGAGGCGCGGGCGGCTTAGAACACGCGGATCGGACCGGGGTATAGGGCAAGATCGGCATCGACAGTGACCAGTTCGATGCCCTCGACGATGGCCTGAGCCAGCAGCATCCTGTCGAACGGGTCCCGATGGATCAACGGCAGAGACATCAATGCCACGGTATGCTCACCACGCACCGGCAGCTCAACATACCCTGCACCGACAAGTGCGTTCCGAAGGGCGCCCGGATGGATGTTGAAGTCCCTTCGACCCTGCGATTGCTTGATTGCAATCTCCCAGATGCTCGCGACGCTGAAATACAGCTCCGTTTCCGGCAGCGCCATAAGCGCATCTACGGCGGCAGGCAGTCGTTCACGCTCGTTCTGCGACCACAGAAGGATATGCGTATCGAGAAGAACCCGGCTCATTTGCCGTAAAACATCTCTTCGATCTCGTCCTTCATGAAGCCCTTGAAGTCTTCGGGAATCGTCAGCTGGCCACGCAGGTTGTTGAAGCGCTTCGACGTATCGACGACGGGTTGGTCGATCGGAACCAGCTTGACCAGCGGCTTCCCCGCCTTGGCGATGATGACGGTCTCGCCTTCGACGGCGCGCTCAACCAGACGCGACAGGTGCGTCTTGGCTTCATGCATGTTTACTGTCGCGGCCATGGTCGACTCCGGTTGACTTAGTTCACCAACTTAGTCCACCCGGCTCGCCAGTTCAACCCATCCCCCTTGCTCTAGCATACCACGCCTCTCCCGCCGCGCTCACCTCTGCTTCCATCTCCCTGATGTCGCTGGCCAATCGCTCGAAATTCGGGGTGTTGGTGCGTTGGGCCAGCAGTTCGCGGAAGGCTTCGGTCCAGCCTTCTTCCTTGAAGGGGTTGGCGAGGGCAGCGCTCATGATCTGCAGGACGGTGGAGTAGAGGGTGTGGATTTCGGCCAGCCGCTCGCCCGCGGGGACGAGGCCGGTCTCGCCCAGCCGGCGAAGCACTTCGTCGACCGGGGCCTGCGGAGCGGCGACGGTGTCGCGGGCCACGAGCTGCGCCGATTGGGCGATGAACTCGAGGTCAATCAACCCGCCCGGCGCCAGCTTGAGGTCGAAGGCATGGCGTCGCGGCCGCTCCTTCGCCATCAGCGCGCGCATCGAGAGCACATCGTCGATGGTCTTGGCCACGTCACGCGGACGCGAGAGGATTTCGGCGATGGCCGCGTCGATCACCTCACCCAGCCCGTCATCGGCCTGCACGACACGGGCCCGGCTCAGGGCCATGTGTTCCCAGGTCCAGGCGCTCTCGTGGTGATACTGGATGAACCCGGCAAGCCGCGTCGCCAGCGGGCCGGCATTGCCCGAGGGGCGGAGCCGCATGTCGACCTCGTAGAGCACGCCCTCGGAGGTGGGGGCGCTGACGGCGGCGATCAGGCGCTGAGTCAGCCGGGCGAAGTACTGGCTTGCCGCCAAAGGCTTTTCGCCGTCCGACTCCTCGCTCTTCTCGAGGTCGTAGAGCATGATAAAGTCGAGATCGGAGCGGGCGGTCATCTCGCGGCTCGCCATCTTGCCGAAGGCCAGCAGCGCCACCCGAGCACCGGGTACCACGCCGTGGCGCTTCTCGAACTCGTGCCGCACGGCGTCGAACAGCTTCAGCAGCAGCGCCTCGGCAAGCGTCGTGAACTGCTCCCCGGCCCGGCGCGCGTCGAGTGTGCCGGCCAGCAGCCCCGCGGCGATCAGGAACAGCTGCTCCTGCCCGAGGATGCGGGCCCGATCGATGACGTCCTGGTAGTCGCGAGCATCGGCGAAGAAAGCCTCGATCTTCTCCAGCAGCGCTTCCTTGCGCCGCACGATATCGGCGAAGGCCGGGTCGATCAGCGAGTCCATGACGTGGGCACGGTGAATCACCGCGTCGGCCATGCGGGGGGCCGACGCCATCAGCGCCACCAGCAGGCTGCGCAGGTTCTCGTGATTGCGCAGCAGCGAGAACAGTTGCACCCCCGCCGGCAGGCGCGACAGGAAATCGTCGAAGCGCCGGAGCGCATCGTCAGGGTTGCCGGCTTCTGAGATGGTCCTGAGCAGCGCGGGCAGCAGTTCGGTGAGGTGGGCGCGGGCGGCGGACGCGCGGGTGGCGGCATAGCTGCCATAGTGCCACTTCTTCACCGTATCGATGGCCTTCGATGGCTGCTTGAACCCCATGCCACTCAGCGTCTCGAGCGTCTCCGGGTCGTCGTCGGTGCCGGTGAAGACGAGGCTGCCGGTGCCACTGCCCAGCGTCTCGCCCTCGGCGAACAGGTCGGCGTAGTAGCCGACAACCAGATTCAACGCCGCCCGGTAAGTGCCTTCAAATGCTCGCGAATTGTCGTGTCCCATCAGGGTGGCGATGACCGCGATGCCGGCTTCGGTCTCTGGCATCGTCTGGGTCTGCTCGTCGCGGAGCATCTGCAGCCGGTTCTCGACGGCACGGAGAAACCAGTAGGTGCGCGTCAGGTCGTCGGCAGCCCGGGGCGAGATCCAGTTGGCACGGGCCAGTGCCGCCAGCGCCTCGGCCGTGGGGCGCACGCGGAGCGACAGGTCGCGACCGCCGGCGATCAACTGCTGGGTCTGGGTGAAGAACTCGATCTCGCGGATACCGCCGAGGCCCAGCTTGACGTTGTGGCCCTCCACCCGCACGTCGCCGACATTCTTGGCGATGTTGATCTGGCGCTTCATCGCCTGGATGTCGGCGATCGTCGCGAAGTCGAGGTGCTTGCGCCAGATATAGGGCGCCAGTTCCTTGATGAATGCCTCGCCCAACGCCCGATCCCCGGCGCAGGGCCGGGCCTTGATCCAGGCGGCGCGCTCCCAGTTCTGGCCGCGGCTTTCGTAATAGTTCAGCGCCGCCTCGATCGGCAGCGCGACGGGCGTGGCGCCCGGATCGGGACGGAGCCGCAGGTCGGTGCGGAACACGTAGCCGTGCTCGGTCCGGTCCTGCATCAGGTTGGCGAGCCGCTGCACGATGCGGCTCATCAGCCTCGTCTCCTCGCCCGGCTCGGTGGCATCGACCTTGTCGGGATCGAAGAAGGCGACGATGTCGATGTCGCTCGAGTAGTTCAGCTCACGTCCGCCGTGCTTGCCCAGCGCGAAGATGGCGAGGCCTGAACTGGCAGCAGTGCTGTTCCGCACCTGCCCGCGCGCGGCGGCAAGGCGCATCAGCGTATCGAGCCCGGCCTCGAGCGCGAAATCGGCGAGGTCGGAGAGCGCCGCGGTCGACTGTGAAGTGGTCCAGTTGCCTTCGACCTCAGATACTGCCGCAAGCAGCGCTACACGCCCCTTGGCTATGCGCAACTCGCGGCTGATCTCGGCCTCGTCGGCGGCAGTCTCGCCGGCCCGTTTCACCCCCAGCAGCACAGTCTGCAATGCCGTATCGGGCGAAATGGCGCGGCTGGCGGCAAACCATTCGGCGTGTCGTTCGGCCAGACCGTTCAGGTACGGCGCGGATTCGAGCAGGGCTTCGAGCGAGACTGTCATGGCAAACCGATAGCGGCGGGCTTGCAACTGAGCAAGGAAACTACGGGACGACTCACATTTCCCGGCTTCTCAGCAACAGCGCTTTCGCTACATTCCGGCCGCCCCGCATTCCCATGAGCGTCCCATGAACCTGCGCACTGCCGCCCTCTGCCTCGCCCTGGCGACCGCCGTCACGCCCGTTTCCGCCGCCCAGCTGGGCGGCATGGGCGCCGCCATCCACGGCAACAGCTTCAACTTCGCCAAAGCCAATCTCGAGAAGACGCCGGTGAAGCAGATCACCGTCGGCAAGCTGGCCGTGACCCTGCAGCGCACCAAGCTCAAGGATGTGCAGAAGGCCTTCGGTGGCACGCTGCAGACCTCGGGCACAGGCGGCGCGCGCGCCGACTGGCTCTGCTACGGCGCCGACGGCAGCAATGTGTGGTTCATCTCGAATGCGCTGGGCGGCTACGAGTTCGTGATGATGGTGGCGGCCGAGACCGGCCCCGCCGCCAAGGGCTGCGACGCCGCGCCGGCCGGGCTGACGTCACCGGATTTTGGCATTCCCGGCCTCGGCGCTGCCACTGCCGACCTCAAGGCAACCTTCGGCGCTGCCTCGGGCAACAAGCTCGCATATCGGAACGACCGCCCGGGCGGCTACACCAACGTGGCGCAGTATATCGGCTATGTGCTGAAGGGCGGAAAGGTGTCCGGCATCGGCGTCGGCGAGACGTCCGTCCAGACGGATCACTGAGAGGGGCCACGACGCCCCCTCCACCAGCCTACGGCTGGTGGAGGGGGCGTGTGACGTCCGCTACCCCGCCACCCCCGGCAACTCGATCACCGCACGCACGCCCGGCGCGTTGTCCTCGACCCTGAATTCACCGCCGTGCAGCCGCGCCACCGCCGAGACCAGCGATAATCCCAGCCCCGACCCCGGCATGGTTCGACTCTTCTCCAGCCGCACGAAGCGCTCGACCACCCGCGCCCGGTCCTCGGGCGGGATGCCGGGGCCGTTGTCGGCCACCTCGATCAGCACTCGCGGCCCCGCCCGGCGCAGCGATACGGTGATCCTGCCGGCCTTGCCCTCGACGGGCTCGTAGTATTTCAGCGCGTTTTCGACGAGGTTGACCAGCGCCTGCCCGAGCAGTTCGCGGTTGCCGTTGAGCCGCACGCCCTCAGCGACCTCGGTGACCAGTTCCAGCCCCTCATCCTCGGCCAGCGGGCTGTAGAGCTCGGCGACATCGGCCACCACGGCGCTCAGGTCGAGTTCCGAGAACGCGCCAGACGGCGTCCCCGCTTCGGCGCGGGCGATCATCAGCAGGGCGTTGAAGGTCTTGATAAGCTTGTCGCTCTCCTCGATCGTCGTCTCCAGCGCCTCGCGCTGCGCGCCGTCGCCGTGCCCGTCGCGCAAGGCGGCTTCAGCCCGGTTGCGCAGGCGGGTCAGCGGGGTCTTGAGGTCGTGGGCGACGTTGTCGGTCACCTCCTTCATCCCCTGCATCAGTTGCTCGATACGGTCGAGCATCTGGTTGAGGCTGGTGGCGAGCCCATCGAACTCGTCGTTCCGCCGGGTCACCGGCACGCGCTCCGACAGCGAGCCTGACATGATCTTGCGCGAGGTGGCGTTGATGGTCTCCACCCGGCGGATCACCCGCACCGCGGTGACCACGCCTGCCACCAGCGAGAACACCATGATGCCGGCGACGCCGATGCCGAACCAGTAAAGGGTGATAGCGGAGTAGCCGCGCCGCTCCACCACGTCGCGCCCCACCACCAGGATCAGCCCGGATTCGAGTTGCACCGAGCGCACCATCGCCGTCCCGGTCGGCGCCGGGGCGTCGTCGTCGGCACCGGGGGGAGCCGAACGCTCGTAGTTGAAGGTGTAGGTGCCGGGCTCGGCCAGCACGTCGGCCGGCAGGTCGGTGATGTTGCCGAGCAGCATCTGGCCCGAGGGATCGGCGACGTAGTAAAGCCCCGGGCCGGGCTGCTGGGCCAGCCGCAGCACGGCGGTCAGCGTCTCGCGAAAGCCGCCATCGGCATCGATCTGCGTCAGCGCCGCCGCCTCGCGATCGATGGCATCGGTCTGCGCCTTCTGCAGCTGCATGGTGCTCTGCCACCAGATGAGGCCGAGCAGCAGCACCGAGAAGACGACGAAGATCAGCAGGAAAGTCGCCGTGAGGCGGACGGTCGTTGTTCGCCACAGCTGGCTCAGCTTCAGCACGGGGAACTACTCGCGGATCATGTAGCCGGCGCCGCGGATGGTGTGCAGCAGCGGATTGTCGTGGCCCTTGTCGATCTTGCCGCGCAGGCGCGACATGTGGACGTCGATGACGTTGGTCTGCGGGTCGAAATGGTAGTCCCAGACGTTCTCGAGAAGCATGGTGCGGGTCACCACCTTGCCGGCATTCTTCATCAGGTATTCCAGCAGCCGGAACTCGCGCGGCTGCAGCAGGATCGCTTCGCCATCGCGCTCCACCTTGCGGCTGAGCCGGTCGAGGTTGAGCCCGCCCACGGCATAGCTGGTCGCCGCCTCGGACGGAGATAAGCGCCGCGCCAGCACCTCGATGCGCGCCAGCAGTTCGGTGAAGGCGTAGGGTTTCACCAGGTAGTCGTCGCCACCGGCGCGCAGTCCGGTGACCCGGTCGTCGACTTCGCCCAGCGCCGACAGGATCAGCACCGGGGTGTTGTTGTCCTCGGCCCGCAGGCTCTCGATGATCGACAGGCCATCGCGGCGTGGCAGCATGCGGTCGACGATCAGCACGTCGTAGTCCATCGAGGAACCCATGGCATAGCCGGTCTCGCCGTCGGCGGCGTGGTGGGTCACATGGCCCGCCTCGTCCAATGCCTGGATCAGGTAGCTCGCGGCTTCGCGGTCGTCCTCGATCAGGAGAATCTTCATGTCATCGCCCCCGCCATGCCCATCAATGTGCGTCATTTGTGAAAAGACCGGAACCCTTGCGAGCTCCGGTCCCGGTTGTGAGTGAAGAGACCCCGGAGCCATGCACCGGGGTCCATCGGGGTTACGAGTTGTCGACGCTCAGCGGCAGCCCGATGAAGCGGGTGTTGCCGTCGCGCTGGGCCTTCACCAGAGCGGTGCCCCGGCCGGCATCCTTGACGCCCTGGATGGCGTTCTCGAATTCCTCGACAGTGGAGACCGCCTGGTTGTTGACCTCCAGGATGGCGTCACCGACGGCGAAGCCCTTCTGGGCGGCGGGCGAGCTCTGGTCGATTTCCTGGATCAGCAGGCCATCACCATCCGAATTCGGCACGAGGGTCAGGCCGACGCTGGTCGAAGCGGGGGCGGCCGGCTCGTCGGGCTGCTCCTGCTGCTGGACCTCGTTGTCGGCGATCTTCGCCTCATCGAGCTTGCCCAGTTCGACCGTTACCGTCGTCTCGGCCCCATCGCGCCAGATCGTCAGCTCGACGCTGGTGCCCGGGTTCTTGCCGGCAATGGTGCGGCTCAGATCCAGGGCGTCGTCGATGCCCTGGCCGTCGACGGCGGTGATCACGTCGCCAGACTCCACACCGGCCAGGTCAGCCGGGCTGCCCTCTGTCGGCTCGGTGACGAGCGCGCCGCGGGCATTGTCGAGGCCGACGCCGTCGGCGATGTCGCGC
Organism: Devosia equisanguinis; assembly: GCA_945888565.1. Classification (GTDB taxonomy): domain Bacteria; phylum Pseudomonadota; class Alphaproteobacteria; order Rhizobiales; family Devosiaceae; genus Devosia_A; species Devosia_A equisanguinis_A. The sequence continues at coordinate 13,750 of CAMDAL010000051.1, forward strand.
GACACGTCCTGAATGCCGACGCCGAGGAAACCACGCGTCACTGTGCCCGAGGAGATCAGCTGGTCCGTCACCTGCTTGACCACCGAAGCCGGGATGGCGAAGGCGATGCCGACATTGCCACCGTTGGGGGAGAAGATGGCGGTGTTCACGCCCACCACTTCACCCTGCATGTTGAAGTCGGGGCCACCGGAATTGCCGGTGTTCACCGCCGCATCAATCTGCAGGAAGTCGCCATAGGCCGAGCCCTGGATATCGCGGCCGCGGGCCGAGATGATACCGGCGGTCACGGTGCCGCCGAGGCCGAAGGGGTTGCCTACGGCAACGACCCACTCGCCGACGCGCGGCTCGACCTCGGAGAGCTTGACGAAGGGCAGGTCAGTCTCGCCGTCGATCTTCACGACCGCGAGGTCGGTCTTCACGTCGGTGCCGATCACCTTGGCTTCGCGCTCGGTGCCGTCTTCGAATACCACGGTCACCTTCTCGGCGTTGTCGACCACGTGGTTATTGGTGACGATGTAACCATCACCCGAAATCACGAAGCCCGATCCGGCTGCCGTGAAGCGGCGCGGCTGCGCGGGGCGGCCATCTTCCTGGCCCGGGCCACCCTGGCCGAACTGGTCGAAGAAGTCCTTGAACGGATGATCGTCCGGCAGGTCGGGCATGTTGAAGTTGAACTGGCGGCCGCCGCGCTGCAGCTGGCGGCTCTCCCGCTCATTGCCCTCGACGATGATCGAGACGACAGCCGGCTTAACGGCCTCCACGAGGTCGGCGAAGTTGGGCGCCGTGGTAACGGCCGGCGCCATGATCTGCGCGGCGGGCACCAGCTTGGCGTCCTGCTGGGCACTGGAGGGAGCGGTCGCGGCAACGAAAGCGGTACCACCGCCAAGGCCGGCGAGAATCGCCAGGGCCGAGGCGCCGATCCAGCGACGGGCACGGGATGAGAAAGTCGAGCGCATGAAGATCTCCTTGGTCAGGCATGCAGCGAATGACCGGAGATATGGAGCGCCACGCCTTTCTGCAGGGTGTCACCAGCGTTAAACGTTGGTAATGTTTCCCGACATTGCTGGCAAACCCGTCACCCGCCGAACACGAACTCGTCAAGGAAGGCGTTGCGGAACTTGCCGGTCGGGTCGTGCCGCGTCGCGAGCGCCCGAAAGTCGGCGAGGCGCGGGTGCCCTGCCCTCACCTCCGCTGCTGGCATCACGAACAGCTTGCCCCAGTGCGGGCGCGGGCGGAACGGCGCCAGCGCCGCCTCGATCACCTTCAGCGCCTTGCTGACCTCGAGCCAGTCGCGGGCCATCGAGAAGTGGAAGCCGACGCTGTCGCCACCATTGTTGGTGCTGAGCCAGAAATCATCGCCCGCGATCGTCCGCACCTCCGACACCACCAGTGCCGGGTGCAGCGCCGACTGCACGGCCTTCAGGGCCCGCATGGCGGCCGGTGCATCGTTGCGGGCGACGAAATACTCCGACTGGTACTCGTAGCCCTCGGT